>JAIRPH010000015.1 GCA_031257135.1 Spirochaetaceae bacterium | reverse complement strand
TTGATGGAAACAAAAGGGTTGCGTTGGCAAGTTCATTGGTATTTTTGGATATAAATGGATATGCGTTTAACTGTAACGATGAAGTCTTATATACTGAAATAATGGAAGTTGCAAAAGGGGAAATAAATAAAGAGGCCTTAATAAATTTCTATGAAAAATACTCAAAGGAAATTTTTTATGGTTGCCATCGAAAAGATGCGTTTTATCAGAAAATACAAGGGGGATATATCGCCTGACGAGCGGGAAATAAAATATATTACGCTTTTTTTTACCGGCGGTTTTATCGCGCTTATTCAAGAGTGGCTTAAAAGCGGCATAGACACGCCGATACCGGCAATGGCGGCGCTGTTCGTAAAACTGGTTCAGGAAAGGCTGGTCAATGTGGTAAATGGCGGGAAAAAACGGCGCGAGGGCTAGGGGGCGGTGCAGGCGGGGCGCGCGCTACGCTCGCGGGAAAATATCAAGGTGCGCCAGCCGTTGCGCTTGTGGAATATTCCAGCCGGAACTGGATGTAATAATTCCAAAAATCAAGCAGGAATTACAGAATATTGATATTGCGGTAATCTATTTATCTCCGGGATTACATAATACCCCCGAAAAAATGAAGGAAGAGCTAATACAGAATTTGGATAACCTAAAATCCGAAAAAACGTTAACGCTTTATGGAAGCGGGTGTCATACGGAAATTGCAACAATGCTAAAGGAGTATAACGCCGTATCGCCTAAAGAAAAAAACTGTATAGAAATGGTATTAAATCCTGAAATTAAAGCGGAAAAGGATAAAAGCGGCAATATAATTATTTAACCGCAGGCTGGCTGAAAGCATACCGGGAAGTATTTTTTCAGAATGGTATGCCGGAACAATAGTTGGCGATAAATCCACGCCATCCATGTCGGCTGGCGGTTTCAAAACAGGAAACGGACAACATCGTCCGGGTGATCGGGATTAAGTTTGTCCCCGGGGCATCGACCCGATCATCAAAGGCGTCCGACGTCTACAGCGCGCAACAGCACGGTCCCTTCTTGGATGTGACCTTCGATTTGTGAGAACCCTCAACCGCGGACCGCCATCCAGTCAGCGGCTTCTCGTCTCTTCCTGAAAATCTTTTTAATTTTTTGCTACATCCGTACCATCTTTCAGAAAGAGGAAAGGAGTATTTGAACTATAAACTTCGCGCGCCCTCGCGGGCTAAAATCTTGAATTTCGTTGTTTTTCTCAAAAATAAAAGTAAATACGGTAATGCCGGCTCGTATATGCCGGTATTGACAAAATCAGCGATTTTCTGTTAGGTTTTTAGTTGGAGGATTTTTAAGATGAAACTGAAAAAAGTCGTTGCGATGACTGCGGTTATGGCATTGACAGCGGGGTTATCGGTTTACGCCGGCGGTAAGGGACAGGAAGCTGGAGACCAGCAAAGCAAGCCGCCTGCACGGATTCGGATGGCTACCGGCGGCAATACCGGAACGTACTACGCCTACGGCTCTGCGGTGGGACAGATTTTAACCAATAAAACTAAGGTCCCTATTACCATCCAGTCTACCGGCGCGTCTAAGGCGAATATCCAGCTTATCGCTCAAGGGGAAGTAGAGATAGCCATAGTCCAGAATGACGTCATGGACTACGCCTACCGAGGAGTAGAGCTTTTCAACGGCGATAAAATTACGAACTTTTCGGCTATGGGCGCGCTTTACGCCGAGGTGTGCCAGATTATCGTCAACGCCGGAGCGGGCATCGCCAGCGTCGCGGACCTCAAAGGGAAGAACGTATCGGTAGGGGACGCGGGAAGCGGCGTCGAATTCAACGCCCGGCAGATTCTGGAAGCCTACGGCATTACGTTTAATGACATCGGGAAGCAGAATCTCAGCTTTGGGGCTTCCGCTGACGCTCTGCGGGACAACAAGATCGATGCGTTCTTCTGCGTCGCCGGGGCTCCTACTACCGCAGTGCTGGACCTTGCCACTAACAAGGATATTACGGTTTTGGAGATCGATGCGGATCATGTGAGCCAGATCATCCAGAAATATCCTTTTTATACGACCTATGCTATTCCGGGGGGGACCTATCGGGGAGTCGCTCAGGACGTGCAGACCTTGGCTGTGAAGGCTACGTTTATCGTGAGCAACAAGCTGGCGGAAGATACGGTGTATCAGCTTACCAAGACGCTTTTTGAGAGCAAGACGGAGATTGCCCAAGCTCACGCTAAGGGCGCGGAACTGTCTCCGAGCTACGCGGTAGGCGGTATTTCAGTGCCTTTCCACAAAGGAGCCGAGAAATACCTGCGGGAAATCGGCGCCCTTAAATAAAACCTCATGCGGCGGTGGTACGGGCTTGCAGTCAACGGCGTATTGATCGTTCTTGTGATCGGCGCGGGGGCGGCGGTAGCGTTTTACGGAACGAGGCTTTCCATCGCCGACGCCGAGTCAGGGACGGTATATAAACAATGGCTTATTAAAGAAAGAGACGTCTTCGCTATTGAATTCATCCATTCGGTGAACAACAGTCCGGTTAAGGAGACGTTTATCGTTGCCGGCGATGAGATTCGTCCTATAGCAAACCGGTTCGCCGCGTTCGGCGCGGGAATGCAGAGCGAACTTGAAGCAGGACAGCAGTTGACCAGAGACGGGGAGTTTCTGGTCATTACCGGATTTACCGCATCCTACAAAGAATTGAATTACATCGTAGGTACCGTTTCGGATCATGTACTTTCTATTCATAATGAAACGATAAGTTTACGGGAGCTTTGCGGGAAGAACGCACACATCAGTATCCGCGTAAAAAGAGGCTTTTTATGAATGATGATACATTAACGCAGAAAGAAACCCAAGAGGTAATGGCTCAATTCGACCGGGAATCGAATGTGCGCCGGTTCTCCGGAGTCCGGGATTATATCGTTAAGGGACTGCTCTTATTTTTTACGGCTTATGTGTTTTGGGTTACGCTTGTAGCGGCTATTCCTGAGCAAATCCGCAGATGCGCTTTTCTGGGGATTCTTATTTTTATCGGATATATTATCTATCCCCTGCGGAAGAGCATGACCAAACGGGAAAATCACGTTCCCTGGTATGACATCCTGCTGGGAGTGTTAGGAGCCGGTTCCTTCTTTTATTTTGCGGTGAATTTTGAAGCGATCATCAACCGGGCGATTATGCTCAAAACCCAAGACGTGGCGGTTGCAGTAGGAGGGATTCTCATCCTTACGGAACTATGCCGCCGAGTGGTGGGGATTCCTATTCTGGTAGTAGGAACCGGCTTTGTTACCTACGCCTTTGTTTCCGGGTACTCGCTCAAACGGGTTATACATCAGCTGTTTTACACCACCGATGGAATTATCGGCACCCCTATTGGAGTGTGTTCCACCTTTATCGTGCTGTTTATTTTTTTAGCTTCGTTTCTTGAGAAGTCGGGGATTGCGGCGTTTTTCATAGACTTGGCGAATTCGGTTGCCGGTTTCGCGTCAGGGGGTCCCGCTAAGGTTGCGGTTATCGCCAGCGCGTTGAGCGGAATGTATTCGGGCAGTTCCGTGGCGAATACCGTCGGGTCCGGGAGCGTTACCATTCCGGTTATGAAAAAAACCGGCTACAAACCGGAATTCGCCGCCGCGGTGGAAGCGGCCGCTTCCACCGGAGGTCAGATCATGCCGCCTATCATGGGAGCCGCGGCGTTTCTCATGGCGGAATTGACGGGCATCCCCTATGCGGTCATTGCGGTATCCGCTATTCTGCCGTCGATTCTCTATTTTACCGGCATCTTCCTGATGATTCACTTCGAGGCGAAGAAGCTGGGACTTAAAGGGCTTCCGAAGGAATCGATTCCGCGGTTTGGGAAGCTGTTTTTATCCAAAGGGTATCTTCTTCTGCCGATTGCGGTGCTGGTGACCTTTATGACGTTAGGGAACACTCCGGCGATGTCCGCCTGTTATGCTATTTTGACGGCCGTTGTGGTGAGTATGTTCCGCAAGGAAACCCGGTTCACGCCCGCGACGTTTCTTGAAGCTCTAACCAACGGCGCGAAAAATACCATCGGCGTTGCGATGGCTTGCGCCCTTGCGGGGGTCGTTGTGGGAATCGTATCCCTTACCGGTTTGGGGCAGGTGCTGATTTCTATGCTTCTCTCGATAGCCCAGAGCAATCTCTTGCTCGCGCTGTTTCTCACCATGATTGCCTGTCTCATTTTGGGCATGGGAATCCCGACTACCGCAAACTATGTGATTATGGCGACTATAACGGCGCCCATTGTAGTCGGCATGAACGTTCCCCTTCTGGCGGCTCATATGTTTGTATTTTATTTCGGGATTGTGGCGGACATCACCCCGCCGGTAGCGTTGGCGGCTTATGCGGGGTCGGCTATCGCTAAATCGAACCCCATCAAAACCGGCGTTATCGCTACCCGTCTGGCAATTACCGCGTTTATCATTCCGTATATTTTTGTATACAGCCCGTCGATGCTTTTTATTGACACGACGCCTCTTGAAGTAATCCGCATTATTATCACTTCATGTATTGGGATGTTCGGTCTTGCCATTGGGATCGAAGGGTATATGCTGAAACCTATGAAGATTTTTGAACGCCTTCCGGCCGTTGCCAGCGGACTCCTGCTGATTCATCCCGGATTGGTTACTGACATTATCGGCTTTGGTCTGGTTGCCTTCGTGGTGGTTTTGCAAATTCTCTCCAGCCGGCGGGAGCGGGGGTAATTTTTTTCCAGTTTCGGGCTGGGTTCCGCCCGCTCTCGGGGGCGGAAGTTTTGGGTTCATAGAACATGAGGCATTACCACGAAATTGCCGTCCCGTTCCCCCGCGTTATCGAGGAGGCTCCCGTTTAAGGGCAGGCTCAGAGCAGGGTTATCAGGGTTATCCTGCCGGAAATGTTCGGAAGCGACGGCAGACCGGGAAACGCCGGTTTCTTCGGGAAAGGCGTCGGCGTCAGCGTCCGCGGACTGCATTGCGGCAAAAAACCCGAGCATCTCCTCAAAAGCCGGAAACGCTCCGGCTAATTCCCGCTCGTCCATCGTAAGATGCGCCAACTGAGCGGTTTCCTGTAAATCTTCGATTTTCATGGGAGTATATTCTCATATTTGGTATGCCGCGTCAATCACCGGCGGATGTATTGACCTTTATGTTAGCGTAGTGTAACCTGATATATATTAGTTAAAGCTAATAATAATAGTCTCTCATAACTTTTATAGAAAAAATAGAAAAAGAGGAGTATATATGAGAAAAATAGCGGTTTACGGCAAAGGGGGCATCGGGAAATCGACGACGGTGTCGAACTTTTCGGCCGCGCTTTCGCAGGAAGGATTCAGGGTGATGCAGATCGGATGCGACCCGA
>JAIRPH010000010.1 GCA_031257135.1 Spirochaetaceae bacterium | reverse complement strand
AAAGGGACTGCGCTTCAGGGCAAAGGGACTGCACTTCAAAGTAAAGGGACATACCTTCAGAGCGCAGGGACTGCGCTTTGAAACAGAGGTACTTCCCTTCACGATGCGGAGACGCCTCGCCGCAGGAAAGGCTAGAGCCTCCGGCATACCGGAAAATCCCTGCGGAAAAATATTTTGAAAAAATCTTTAAAAAAGAGCTAAATTCGGGGGTTAGGTACTTGACAAAGAGGATCGCGCCCTGATAATTTGCGCGGGGCGCAAGCGCGGGGCGCAAGCGCGGGGCGCAAGCGCGGGGCGCAAAGGGCGAGGTCTGCCCTCATCTCAACCTCGTTGACTCTGCAAGGCGTCAGCAAGGTATTTCTTTCTGGTATGATGAACTTTCTACTCATTAGGAATAACTATATACCGGCCGGCTTGTTTTTTCAACAAAGGATACGCTTTTTTTAAAAAAAATTTCAGGGCGGAAAAATCTTTCAGCAGATACTCCCCCGCGCCGAAACCGCGTAAAGCCCTCCGCCTTCGTTACGCTATCACGAGTTGCCCGGAACATTTTTCCTAAAGGAGAACCGCGCAGGCTTTCTGAGAAAAATCATTCCGGTTCCGCAACGGCGTCGAAATGAGCATCCGAAGGCGTCCCGTCGAGAAGCCGGCACCGCACAAGACTTCCGGGCTTAGGCGGAACAGCCCCGGACTGAATGAAAAGCAGTTTAAGATAATTTTCAGAAATCGCCGCGCCCTGAGACGCCGGCAATGCCGGAGCAGACTCGGCGACGGCTTCTACTCCGCGCCCGATCCACCGGCGAACATACCGCCTGCGCCGTTCCGTTCCCAAAGCAATAAGCCGGTCTGCCCGCAACCCGGCTTCCCGTTCAGACGCCCGGTCGTTGAAGCTGTATGCCGCCGTGCCGGGACGCGGCGAATAGGGAAACCCATGAATCCAAGCAAAATCAAGGTCCGCACACAGCTGATAAGTCGCCTCAAAATCGTTTGAGGTCTCTCCCGGAAATCCTGTAATGATATCGCAGGCTAAAAAAGGATCAGCTTTGACGGAACGCGCAAATCTTACCGCCTCTCGGACGCGGTCCGGCGTATACCTGCGCCCCATACGCTCCAAAACCCGCTCGCTCCCGGACTGTACCGATAAATGAAAATGCGGACGAATCCGGGGATTGCTCAACGGCAAGGCGGAAGTAAAGGATTCAGGATCAAGCGACGAAAGCCGAAGCCTGATTTCCCTCGTTTCCGCCAGCAAATAGCCCAAAAGTCCCGCAAAATCCAGCGGTCCATCCCGATACTGCCCGATATGCACGCCGGTCAGAACCGCTTCGCCGCACCCCCGGGCTTCCAGCTCCCGAAGAGACGCCAAAACCCGGTCAGCCTCAAGACTAACGCTCGATCCCCGGGCAAACGGCACCCGGCAGTAAGCGCACCGGTTGTCACAGCCATCCTGAATTTTCAGAAACCCTCGGGAATGAAAAGAAAAATCCCCCGGAGCAAACCGGAAAGCCTCGCGGATCGGATCAGCGGAAGATTCGGCGAACCACCGGGAAAGGACTTTCGGCAGAGCCTCGCCGGTTTCCCTCGCCAGAAACCCGGGCAAATCCAAAAGCGCGCTTTTCCGGTCTCCGGCAAGCACGAAAAGCCGTTCCGCAGAAGGGTCCAGCCCGGCGATGCCATCAGGGTCCATCTGAGCGTAACAGCCGGTCACGACAACCGCGGTTTCAGGACAATTTTTTAAAGCCCACCGGATGAACCTGCGGGCTTTCTGTTCCGCCTTCGACGTTACCGTGCAAGTGTTAATCAGCAGGATAGCCATCTCCTTCGATTCCCAAGGAACCAATCGGAATCCCGCGGTTTTGAACGCCTCCGCGAGGGCTTCGGTTTCAAGCTGATTCACCTTACAGCCAAACGTATACAGCCCCGCGGCAATATTAGCGGATAAGGGCTTGTCTGACACGGGTTAAGCCTCTGCGGGCGTCGGCGAGCTGGGAATTGAGCGATAACGCCCGTTCATAGGCGGTAACGGCTTCCTGCAATTCGCCGGCGTTTTCTCTGGCGTACGCAAGCCGAGTCCACCATGCGGCGTTGCCCGGCATCCAGTGGACCGCGGTAGAAAGGGCTATATCCGCGTGGCGGAACCGTCCGAGGCGGATGTATATTTCCCCGAGAAAGTAATACACCGTTTCGATTCGTCCCCCTTCCGGCGCGAGGTTGATATATTCTTGAAAATACTGGAGGGCTTCGGGGTTTCGTCCCTCATAATAGTTGATTTCCCCCAAGATTTCGATGATCCGCGGGTCATATCGGCTGATTCCCCGTCCCATCCGCGCGTACTCCAACGCTTCCTGATAGCGGTTTAAGCGGATCAGACTCCAGCAGATTACCACATGGGCGTCGAGATTCCGGGAATTCGAGCGGATTTCATCTTTGCAAATCGCTACGGCTCGTTCATAGTTGCCGTTCCGGTATTCCATTACCGCGTCGGGTCTTGCTTGGGTCTGCGGGAAAAGCTGTCCGCCTAAGAGCGCAAACAGGATAAGGCTACTGCTTAGGCTCATGGTCCGGCGTTGATTCATAGGGTTTTCTATCCATCGTGCATAATCCATTGAATAAACAGCCCGCCTCCATAGAAAGGATCGGCGCGGCGATATTGCCTTTGACGGTTCCGCTGGCGGTCAGTTCTATGCTGTCGGAAGCGGCGATGTTTCCCGTTACCAGCCCTCGGACGATTACCTTCGGAGCGTTAATATGGGCTTCTACTACCGCTTCCGTATCGACCATGAGCAGTCCCTGAGCTATGATTTCGCCTTTTACTTTCCCTCGTATCAGAAAGGGCTTTTCAAAGCTAAGGGTTCCTGAAAAATCAATATCTGACGATAAAATTGTATCAAAATCGTCGTCTCCCAGCGCATCGCTTTGCAGATCGGTCATTACTATTATCCTTATAGTGTATAATCTTAGTGAGACGACTGAGTATTGTCAAGACGGTTCCGGAGGCTCGATAGGAGCCTCCGGGTTAAGGGCTATTTATTTTCGATAGGGATTACCCGCTTTTGGGTTTGAGTGCGTTTTTTAATTTCCAGGGTGAGAATACCGTTCTTGAAATTTGCCGCGACGGAATCAGGGTCGGCGTTTTCCGGGAGCATGAAAGACCGGGTGAAGCCGACTTTCCGGCGTTCCTGAACCAGATATAGTCTTTCTTCTTTTTCCGGTTCTTGTTTTTCGGATACGTTCCGCTGAGGTTCGGCTTCCGGCTTAGACTTGATGGTCAAGGTTTTGCCGTCTACACCGACTTCGATGTCCTTTTCTTCGTAGCTGGGCAGTTCAAGCTCCACTACGAAGGCGGTCTTGGATTCGTAGATATCTACCGCCGGAAGCGCGTTGAAGATACGCTTGGTCTGGGTCATGGGAGATTCCCCGAAGAAGGACTCCATATAGCGGTCGAAATCGTTCAACGCATGATCGATGAGAGAAGGACGATACAGACTAATAGTTTTCATAGTTATCTCCTGTAAAATAAGTATTTGATACCGGATTCGGGTTCGGTTCTTTTGGACTTCCGATTCCCGCCGTATCTATATAGAAGCATGAAGCGTGCCAAGTATTTTTTCCATATAATATAAAGAAATAGCAATCAGCGGATTTTCGAGGCGCATCATTTTGATATATGAGCGTCATTTTGGAAATATATATGTATCAATATGATACAATTTGTTGCAGGATGCCTTAAAACCCGGACGTTACCCAAAGAAAAAGAGCAGAGGATTTTTATCATGCTCTGCCCTTTTCTCTCAAACATTTTTTTAATCAGCTTCCTTGCCGGACGAAGGCGTCTTTATAGCCGATGCCTTTAAACCGCTGTAGTAAAGGTCCGCTTTCTCCCGGATTTATGGGACCAACCAAGATGCGATACATATTCCCTACATTTTGCACCGCCAAAGGATAGGATCGTCCGATTTTCGATAATTCAGATTCCACTTGCTCGGTCCTGCTGAGAGCCGCTAATTGAAGATAATACTTCCCTTTTTCCAGACTGCTGATCAATGGAACCGAAAATCGGGGGCTTTGAGCCTGCGCCGGAAGGACTGTAGCGGTATCGCCGGTCATTATTGATATGGGGTCCGTTCCGCCTGCCGGAGGAGCGTTTCGTGAAATGGGCGGCACTTCCGCTTCAGGAGGCAGACCCGTCCGCGCTCCCCCGGCGGGAGGAGTATTTCGCGAAATAGGCGATACCTCCGCTTCAGGGGGTAGACCCGTCCGCGATCCGCCGGCGGGAGCGTTTCGTGAAATAGGCGGCACTTCCGCTTCAGGCGGCAGACCGAAAACGCTCCGTTCCGCGGGAGGACGTTTTTCCGCAGGAACAAGGCTCAGAGCATAATCCTCCCAATTATACATTTTTTCCGGAGGAATAACCCGCTCGTTTACCGCCGGCGTATCGTCAATACGAGATGGTCCGGTATTCTTTGCAACCTGCGGGACTTCCGCAGGTAAATTAATCTCCGGTCCCGCAGATTCTATCGGCGCGAGGGGCCAATCCGTTACCGCCGCGGACGGAGGATTTCCGGGGTTTCTCGCAATTACCGGACTGTCTACGGGCAGACTGATTTCCGGTCCCGCAGATTCGGCTTCCGCAAGAGGCATATCTTTTACCAATGTACCGCTGGTATGGGCGGGATTTTCTGTAGCGTCGGCAGGGAGGCTGATTTCCGGGGAACTTATCCCTTGAGCAAGAGGTCTATCCATTACCAGACGAGGCTCCTCCGCGCCGCCGGTACCGGAGTTTCTTGCCCCGGCATTGGACGGGAGACTAATCTCCGGAGAGTTTAACTCTTGAACAAAAGGCATATCCATTACCAGACGAGGCTCTCCTGCGCCGCCGGTACCGGAGTTTCTTGCCCCGGCATTGGCGGGCAGACTGATTTCCGGGGTTATGTGCAGATTAGGCTCTTCCCGGATCACCGGAGATTCGCGGTTCCGCGCTGATACCGGAGCGGCGCCGGGCAGATTAGCCTCCGGCGTTATTGCCGCCTTCGCGAGAACCGGCTTTTCTTTAATATCCGTTCTATTATTTTGAGCCGATGAACGAGGAGGTTCCGCGGGAGGATACACTTGGGGAGCTTCCTGTTTTTCCGCGATTTTAGGCTCTTCTTTCTTAGGCTCCTCCGCGATGTCGGCATCCTTAGGTTTATCGTCTTCCGTAATTTTTTTACCTTCATCAGGTTTCGGGTTTGAAGGCGGAGCGGGAGGCGGCTGGAGAGCGGGAGGCGTTTCGGGAACCGAGGGCGGCTTGGAAGCCGGGGGCTTTTCAGGAGCCGGAGGTTTTTCAGGAGCCGGAACCAGCGGGGAAATTTTATCGGGAAGAACGTCGGGTTCCTGCATCGCCAGTCTCTGGTTCGATGGGGAATTGGCGTTTTTATAGGCTTCCAATTCTGGTAAGCTGAGTATTTCAACGTATCCGCCTCCTTCCGGGATGTCTATTTTTGATGCCAAATCCTTTGAAATTGCCGCTACGATATTGCTGGTGTGAACGCTTTTAACAACCGTAACTTTTTTGTTGGCTCCTGTGATAGGGTTTAGGATCACCAATTCTGTTCCTACCGGATGCTGACTGGTGACAATTTTTTCATCCAGAGCCACGGTCTCGGAAGTTAGGTCTCGATCTGGAGAAATCATCGCGTTACCCTGCAAGGCATCTACCCGGACTGCGCCTCCGATACCCGTGAGTAATACGCACATCAGTATATAAAATTTTTTCATAAAAATACCTCTAAATACGCTAAGTTTTGAAAACGTTCTTTACGATACTATCATAAGAAGAACGCGCTGGTATTCCACAAGCTCAGGGAAGGATCCTTATTTCACGTGTAAAGCCCTTTGTGTAGACGTACTTACTAAGTATCGGCAGAATAATTGAAATCTTAATTACATTTTTACTTAAAAAAGAACTATGCTTAAAAATACCGGACGCCCAAGGGACTAGACTTTTTTTCTTAAACCAGCTAGAATGATACCGATACTAAAGGAAGTAGTATGTATTTGTTAAAAATATATTTTGTTATATGGTACGGAGGGGACTATTTTGGCTTATGCAAATGCATTGTCCGCGTATAAGCAGACGAAAGTTACAACCGCAGGTCAGGGACAGCTTATTATCATGCTCTATGACGAGGCGGTAAAACAGTTGGACCGGAGCTTGGAACTGTTAAAACAGTATTCCAAAAGCAAAAAAGACCCGGGGAAAATCGAAGATATCGCTAAAGCGCTCCTGAAAACCCAAGAGATCATTACCGAACTCCAAGTGTCCCTGGATTTCGAGCAAGGCGGCGATATCGCAAAGCATCTTTTTTCCTTATATAGCTGGTTTAATCAAGAAATCGTTGAATCAAACATCAGCAAAGACGTTCAGCGGGTCGCCGATATTCGTACTATGCTTGTAGACCTGCGGACGGCTTGGGGCGAAGCCATCCTCAAAGCCGCGGCTTCCGACGAAGCCGGAATCCGTTCTCAGAACGGCGTCAATATCGCCGGTTAAGCGAATTTATGATCCCCGGAAACCGGCGCCGCCTCATCCTTACCTATCTTCAATCCCTTTTGTACGCTCAAAAGGATCAATTCCGGCTGTTTCTTGAGGTTCTGGATAAGCAGAAGAACGCCATAAAACAAGGCGCCGCCGAAACCATTACCGCATATATCGAGCGGGAAGAACAAATTCTGGCGGGAATTCTTGCTTTTCAGAAGTCCGCCGAATCTTGGGAAGCGCTCTGCCGGAATGACGCGCAATCCGCCGGGGAGATTCTGGAAATCAAAACGGCTCTGGAAGCCCTGCGGCAAGAAGCCTCCTTCCGCAGTAAAGAAAACCAGCGGCTTCTTGCTCAGAGGATGGCGGCAACCGCTTCCGAATTACAGGCTCTTAAAACCAGTCCGCTGAGAAAACGGAATTCGGTCTATACCGGACATATTGATATTACTATATGACTGCCGAAAATCCGAAGCCCCCGCTCTATCTTATAGACGCCTATGGGCTTATATATTCCGCGTACTATGCTTTCATTAAAAAGTCTCTGCGAAATGACGGCGGCAGAAATGTATCGGTTCTCTTTGAAGTCAGCAGGACGCTGGTCAATTTCTTGGATAAAGGCGTCCCTCAAGCCGATGCGGCCGGAACCTTATCGGATAAACTTCGCAAGCCTTTGCGGTTAGCCGCGATATTTGATTCCCGGACTCCTACGTTTCGGCATAAGCTCTACGCTGAATATAAGGCTAAACGCCAGAAAACGCCGGAGGACCTTCACGATCAGGTTCCGCTGATAGAAGCCTTTCTCGAGAGCCTCGGCGTCCCCGCCCTGCGGTCCGACGGCTATGAGGCGGACGATATTATCGCGGTTTTAGTTCAGCGGTGCAAGTCAGAAGGGAGGGAGTGTTATATCTTTTCCAGCGATAAGGATTTGCTCCAACTGGTAGGAGACGGCGTTTATGAATTGGAATCGATAAAAGGCGCGTCCGGCTACCGTCTGATAGGACCGCCGGAGGTTAAGGCTAAATGGAGCGTGCCTCCAGATAAACTGCTGGATCTCCTCTCGCTTATGGGAGATTCCTCGGATAATATACCCGGCGTTAAGGGAATAGGAGAAAAAAACGCGGTAAAGCTCATATCCCGATACGGCTCTCTTGACGGGATTTACCAAAATATCGCCGGAATCGAGGGAGTTATCGGCAAAAAGCTCGCCGCGGGCAGAGAAAACGCCTATTTCTCGAAGAGCCTTGCCGCGCTGAACTTCGCCGTTCCGCTGATCTTCAACGGCAGGACTGAATTCAGCATCGACGATCTGTCAGTGGAACGCCTGAACCGAACCGCAGGCGCGCGGACGCTTATGCAGGAAGGCATCCGGGAAGTCGCCAAACTATTAGACCCTTCGGTACAGGAAATAGTTTCCGCAGACCCCGCGCTTCTCGGCTCAGGAACCTACAAAACCGTGACTGACCTGCGGGACTTGGAACTTCTCTTGGAAGAAGCCCGAACTCAGGGCTGTATTGCCTTGGATTTTGAGACCGATTCGTTAGACCCTTGGCATACTCGGCCGGTTGGGATTTCCTTTGCGGTCAGGCTGAAAGAAGCGGTCTACGTTCCGGTGGCTCCCCATGAGGGAACCGCGCCGTTTTTAGACCCCGCTCAGGTACGGAGCCTTCTGGCTTCGATCCTCGGCGACCCGAACATGACGGTAATCGCGCACAACGCCAAATTCGACTACGAGGTTTCCCGCGGCTGGGGTATACCTCGGTGGAAATGCCGGATTTGGGATACTATGGTTGCGGCTTGGCTTTCGGACCCGGAACGGAACGCCTATACTCTTGATTCTTTGGTCAGGGTTTGCTTAGGATATACGCCGACCGCTTACCGCGATATTGTACCTAAAGGCTGTACCTTCGATGCGGTATCGCTGGAAACCGCGACCGCCTATTCCGCTGAAGACGCTGATCTCTGTTTCCGTATGAAACGCCTGCTGGAGCTTCGGCTTAAAAACGCCGAAACGCTGGAGCTTTTTCTGAATCTGGAAATGCCTCTGCTTCCTATTCTCGCCGAAATGGAAGGCATTGGGATAAGGATAGAAAAGCCTGTCCTCCAGAGTTACGGGATTGAGCTTGCAAAACAACTAGACCATATTCAGTTTGAAACCTATAAGCTGGTAGGACATGAGTTTAATTTGGCTTCGACCAAACAGCTTCAAGAGGTGCTTTTTACCGAACGAAAGCTGAAACCTACGAAGAAAACCAAAACCGGGTATTCCACAGACATGGATGTATTGGAAGAATTAGCTCAGGAAGACCCTGCGCCCGCGCTGATTCTCCGGCACAGGCTCTTGTCGAAGCTCAAGTCAACTTATGTAGACGGCTTGTCTGACTTAGCCGACGCTGAGGGACGTCTGCATACCAGCTTTATCCAGACCGGCACCGCTACCGGGCGGCTTTCCAGCCGGGAGCCGAACCTCCAAAACATCCCCATTCGGGATGAGGAAGGACGCCGGATTCGAGAGGCTTTTACCGCGAAGCCGGGGCATCTGCTTATATCCGCGGATTACAGTCAGATTGAGCTGGTAGTTTTAGCTCATCTTTCGGAAGACGAGAATCTTATCGCCGCCTTTACCGAGGGGCAAGACGTTCATGCCCGAACCGCGGCTCTTATTTTCGGCGTTGACCGGCAGGAGGTCAACGCCGATCAGCGGCGTATAGCGAAAATTATCAATTTCGGGGTGATGTACGGCATGAGCGCGTTTAGGCTTGCCGGGGAACTGGGCATCAGCCGTACCGACGCGGCGGCGTTTATCGAAGCCTACTTCAAAACCTACTCAGGAATCCGCCGGTTTATTGACGATCTCATCAAAAAAACCGAGCGGTTAGGCTATGCGTCTACGATTTTCGGGCGGCGGCGGTATATTCCGTCCATCAATTCTCAGAACAAAACCGAAAAGTCCGCGGCCGAGCGGGTCGCGGTGAATACTCCGATCCAAGGCTCCGCCGCGGATATTGTAAAAACCGCAATGCTGAATCTCGATAAAGCCTTAATCGCCGAACAGAGTCCTGCCCGGCTTCTTCTGCAAGTCCACGACGAACTGATCCTTGAGGTTCCCGAAGCGGCCGCGCAGGCCGCCGCGGATTTGGTTCGGCGGGAAATGGAACACGCGGTTTCGCTCAAGGTTCCTCTGCGGGTTTCCGTGGAAACCGGACCGCGGTGGGGTACGTTTCATTAAAAGGCAACCGCCTCCCAGTAAAATCATACGCTTCAACGGTTGCCGCGGATATATCAACCTATTCGTCCCATCTAAACCCCCAGCCGCTCCCGGACTCACCGCGGCTTGTTCTCATTACGCCATTCCCTCGGCGGCTTTCCCATAATCTGTTTAAACACCCGGGAAAAATTAAACTGATTCTGATACCCCACCATATCGCATATTTCGCCGATGCTACAGTCGGTAATCTTCATCAGTTCGCAAGCCTTGTTTAT
>JAIRPH010000008.1 GCA_031257135.1 Spirochaetaceae bacterium | reverse complement strand
GTATACCGGTTCACGTCTATCAAATAATACTTAAAGTTTATCAGATACTCACGCGCCAAGCCAATGTCTTCGTATACCTCCGCAAACTCAAGCGGAACAGTCCAGCGATCGCCCCCGTTGTACAATACCAGCGGAATAATTGCCGGAAGCCTAAAATCCTGCCGAGCGCGCTCATCCGGCGGGATGTTTTTCAGCAGGTCAATCCAGAGGCATACCATATACACCAGCAAGCGGACCGGCATAAAGAAATCCGGGCTGGACTGCAATTCCATGAGGCAATAGAAATATACCGGGCGGTCCGGGGTTTTGAGTTTATAGATAATATCCGCGAGACAACCGCGGTTAGACCTTGATACCACATACTCCCTGCGCCCCTGACTCCGAGTCATACGCATAAGCCCGCCCATAACTTGAGTTCGGAGTCAACATGGCGCGAATACGGACATCTACTAAGGATGCGTTTGCTCTAGGACAGAACGTCAAGCAGGCTGAAAAGAAAATTCTCAACCCGCTTCCTTTATAGAAACCGTCTATGGTAAATCGCAGTTTCTTCTTAAATGAACCTGATTAAAGGGGCGCGCCCCCTTTTTCAAAGTCCTTGCGTTTTGGAAAGAAGCGCGCCGCCGGCTTCCCTTCAATTTTTTACCAGATAATGAACGTGGATTACAAACCCGAAGGGACTTTTGTCCAATTCGCCGTAGAGCGAGACCGTATCTCCCGGGCTGAAAAGGGACCAAAAATGGTCGTCAATGGTTACAGTGGCGGAATTCGCGCCGTCGTTCACCTCGAAAAGGTCTTTCCCCATATACCTGACGACTTTGGCTTGGATAGCCACCGGAGCGTGGTCGGGCAAGTTCTTCGCCTGCGCTATGGTGGAAACTTGCACAGCCCCGAACCCCGGATTATTCCAATAATACTTGTGATGATGCCCGTCTCCGGCTTGCAATTCAGCCATACCGAAAACCGCCGTCAAAACTGCGATGCCTAACAAACATTTCTTGTTTTTCATTGTTATCCTCTTGTCTATAGAATACAAACGAGGTCTTCAAAAACAGGGGGTCTGCCGGAAATTTTTTACGATTTTTTTCGGCTTTTCTCCAGCGGATCAGCGCAATTTTTATGAGATACCTTCCCTAGTCAGGGTACTATGTAGTATACTATAGGTAAAGGGAATCATATATGAGTAAAAAATTGAGATATGGTATTATCGGATGCGGTGGAATTGCGGAAGCTAAACATCTGCCGTCTATTCAGAAACTTAAAGACGTAGGGATGGTCTGCTTCTGCGATATCGTCAAAGAGAGAGCCGAAAAAGCGAACAAGGAGTACGCCGAGGGAAAAGGAAAGGTCTTTACCGATTACCGGGAACTCCTCAAAGAGGACCTCGATGCGGTGTGCGTGCTGACCCCGAACAGCTCTCATAGCGAGATTTCAGTTGCCGCGCTGGAGGCGGGTCTGCACGTATTGTGCGAAAAGCCTATGGCGAAGAACTACCATGAAGCTAAAGCCATGCTTGCGGCAAGAGACAAAAGCGGAAAACTCCTGACCATCGGGTATCAAAACCGGTATCGTCCTGACAGCCTATTCCTCAAAGCCGAGTGCGATAAGGGAACCCTGGGAGACATCTACTTCGCCAAAGCCACCGCCATACGCCGCCGGGCGGTTCCTACTTGGGGCGTCTTCCTAGACGAAGAAAAACAAGGAGGAGGTCCGCTCATCGACATTGGAACTCACGCCTTAGACCTTACCCTCTTTATGATGAACAACTATGAGCCGGAGTATGCGGTAGGTTCTGTCTACCACAAGCTGAACAACGATAAAGATACCGGCAACGCTTGGGGAGACTGGGACTCGGCTAAATTCACCGTAGAGGATTCCGCGTTCGGCTTTATCGTGATGAAAAACAAGGCGACCATAATCCTCCAGAGCAGTTGGGCTTTGAATACTACGGCGGTCCGGGAAGCGGTGACCACCCTTTGCGGCACTAAGGCGGGAGCTGATATGCCTCACAGCGGCGAACTCACCATTAACGGCGTCAGAAACGGCAGACAGTATGTTCTTCAGCCTGATTTCAAAGCCGGAGGCGTTGCCTTCTACGGATCAGTCCAAGAAAAAGACGCGGACATCGAAGCCCGAACCTTCGCCGAGGCGATTCGCGGAGAAGGCAAGCTCTATGTACTGCCGGAGCAAGCCGCGGCAGTGACCAAGATACTGGAAGGCATCTATATTTCCGCCAAAACCGGTCAGCCCTATTATTTTAAGGATTAGCAGATGAACAAAATTAAGGTTACGGTCTGGAACGAATACGGAGAATCCCAGAAAAAACCGGAAGTAACGGCGGTATATCCCCAGGGACTGCACGAAGCCATCGCGGGATTTCTCAACAAGGACCCGGAAATTCAGGCGAAAACCGCTGTCCTTGCCGACCCTGAACAAGGACTGTCAGAAACGCTCCTCGACGATACGGACGTATTGATCTGGTGGGGTCACGTCTATCATGACAAGGTGGATGACGCGATAGCCCGGCGGGTTGTCGATAGGGTTCAGAGGGGCATGGGGATTGTCTTTCTCCATTCGGCTCATAAGTCGAAACCCTTCATGCAGTTGCTGGGGACCAGCGGCAGGCTCTGCTGGCGGGAGGCAAATGAGAAAACCCGCATCTGGACCGCCGCTTCCGGGCATCCCATCGCCGTCGGGATTCCTGAGCAGTTCGTCATCGACCATGAGGAAATGTACGGCGAGCCTTTCGGCATCCCCGAACCTCTCCAGACGGTATTTATCAGTTGGTTTCAGGGGGGCAATGTGTTTAGAAGCGGCGTAACCTTTAAAAAAGAGTACGGCAAAGTCTTCTATTTTCAGCCCGGCCATGAAACTAACCCGACCTATCATCATGAGACCGTCCAGAAGGTCATCGTCAACGCGGTAAAATGGGCGAATCCGGTTGTCAAGGTTGGACCCCTGACCTGCCCCAACGTACCGCCTTTAGAAAAACTGTAGTCTACGGAACGGCGCGCGCCGCCGTTCTTGTTTCCGCTTGACATACTAAAATCGCTTATGATACGATATATATATGAAGATATTGGTTATATTGGCTTTTGCGCTGATATGCTCATGCAACAAAACTGCGGGACCAACGGCGTCCCCGGAAGCCGCAAGCCCGGAACCTCATGCTTCATTAGAGGATCAAGAAAAATCCGATACTATTACAAAACCCTACGCCGAAGAAAAGAACAATTCTTTTGAAGAAAGCAGAGAAAGCGTCGAAACCTATGTCATAACGGAAATACTTAACGGACGTAAATATGACGCTTCTTTGCTGGATGATGAAAACGGCGTTACCCGTATTTACGGAACGCCTTTAGCGGATACGGTTGTATCGATTATCCCTTTTACCTTTGAGGGCGTCTTGATAACCGGTTTACGAGAATTGACCTATGAAGACCTAAAACATACCTATTTTGTTTCTGATAAAGGCGGACAACTCTATGCGTATGTCGAAGTAAGTAAAAAAAACAACCGCTTAAAAACGATAAATATCGGAGACTCTGTTGAGAAACTCATTGACGTTTTCGGCAATCACTATTTTAAAGGAGACGGCGAAAGTATAAGCTACTACGGTTTAACCGAAGAAGTAATTTTTGTTATCGAAAACAACAGCATCCAGAGAATCGTCTGTTACTATTTGCTGATATAAAAAGGTTTGCGTCAACAATTTTTATTGAAGATTTTATTTCAATGTTTGTAATTCAGCGTCGCTTTTTCGCAAATATAAGGGTCCTGTAAAAACCTCAGTTTCAATATGGTCCGGTTTCGCAAGCCTGAGTTTCGCCAAAGCCAGAAGCTCTCGCGCGCCTCCTTTCCGCCGGCAGGGATCAAGCTGTAGCCGGTCTCTTAGAGAAGGTATGCTCTTCAGTTCTGAATACAGCAGGTCAGCGTCAAGACCGGTAAGCAGTATGGGGTCTGTTCCCTGCAACAGCTCCGCAATACTCCGAGCGTCGGCGTCCATGTAATCGGTAAGCCGTTCCTCGCCTCGATATAAAGCCGTGAAATAACAATGCTGTTTGGCGTCGATAACCGGCGCGATTAAACCGGGAAAACCTGAACTGGGACGAACTAAACAGTCCAATGTAGGAACCGGAAGCAGAGGAATCCCCAAGGCAAGACAGATGCCCTTAGCCGCGGAAAACCCGACTCGGAGTCCGGTAAATGAGCCGGGACCTTTCATACAGGCAACTCCATCTAAATCGTCCGGCTGTAAGCCCCCAAGACGCATGAGCATATCCGCCGCGTCCATGAACGACTCCGAATGACGCTGACCCGCATCGATTTCGATGTACCATGTTCCCTTTTCCGAAGCCAATCCGATTGAACAAATCGGCGTTGCGGTATCAAAGGCAAGAATATTCATTTCCGATCCCTTGTATCTGAATAGCGCGGCGTCCATCTTCCAACAGATTAATTTCAACGACAACCGCATCCTCCGGTATAGACTGAGGAAGGCGTTCGCTCCACTCAATTATCGAAACGCCGGCTCCGAACAGCAGTTCTTCTCCGCCGATATTGCTGAAATCCGCGTCCCCCTGAAGCCGGTAGGCGTCGATGTGATACAGAGGCAGACGTCCCTCGTATTCGGAAACAATCGTATAGGTCGGGCTGGTCACTTCCTCCTGTACTCCAAGCCCGCGGGCAACGCCTTTGGCAAAACAGGTTTTGCCCGCGCCCAGCCCTCCCCGTAAGGCTACGACGCTTCCTGCATGAAGGCGTTCCGCAAGTTTTTCTCCTGCCCCGGCGGTCTCTTCAGGAGAAGCGGCGACGATATTAAAGCGGGAGGTCTCCATTCGTATCAAGGGCGTCTATAGTTGATTTTAATGCCCTGATAAGCGGCACTAAGGGGTAATCAACGGGTTCGGCAATGGTAACGATAATCTCTTTACTGCCTGTCGGCATAGTTTCAATAAAGAAATCAATCCGCCGTTCCACAGCGACATTCAGAAATTCTATGCTGGCAATGCCTGAAAAGAATCTGCGATAATAGATAGGAACGTCTTTTCTGACTATTTCTTTAATTCCGAGTACTTTCATAGCATCATTATCCCTGCTTTACGTTAGTTAAGCCGCCTTCGTATCGGTGAGCGCGGCGTATAGTTTCAATAATCGAGGAGCGAGTTCATATTCCGCCAAATCTCCTACCAATACTGCGTCCTGCGCTTCATAGGCAGTCAACAGCTCTTTGAGAATATCAGCGAAAGCGTCGATAAAACCGTTTAACGGAAGAGCGTCGATTACGAGGGAATCCGGCACGCTCCCTTGTAAGCTCAAAAAACGAATGATTCGGAATAACTTGTCTACGGTATGAGAAAACAACTGTACCGTTTCCGCTACCCTGCCGTCTTTCCCGGTTTGAATGTCCAAAGGGATGTCCTCAAGGCGGACCGCAATTTCCGAAATCAGCGGGCTTATATGGGCGAGTTCCGCGGACGGCTCTATAAGCTCCCTGATTCGTTCATCAATGAGCCGAATCATATCCCGCGGGCTGATTCCCTCGCCGGATACGGTTTTATGAACCAATACAAAAATATCCGGGATTTGTTCGGACAAAAAACGGGCGGTAACGCTTGCCTCCCAGCCGTCTCTGATGTGCCGCTGTTCCTCAAAAGAGCCGGTTTCATATACGTTCAGATAGTCTTGAATGGTAATCAACGCTTCAAGAGCCAAGTCCTGCCACGTACTGACGGTAATATCTATACGGCGTATGGTTTTTAGTTCCCGGTTAAAGGCGTCGGTCAGCGCAAGCGCGTCAATCCTTTCCCCGTCTATCCGTATGCCGCTGATACGATTTTCAGAGCCTTGAAGCCATTCCTCAATACCGGACAGCAGATCCCCGAGGGTCTTTTCCGATTCTAAGACAATATCCGCCGGACGTCCATTTATCGATATATCCATATCAATTACCTATTATTATTGTTCTGCTGGCTAAACTGATCAAGCGATGAATTCATGCGTTCCATACGATTATAGGCGCCTTCCATCTGACCGTATTGGCTTTTAAGCGCGGCTTCTTTAGCGGCAAGCTGTCTGTCCAAGGTCTCGATGCGCCGGTTTTCCTGAGCTATCCGGGAGTCAATACTGCCGGTTTTCAGAGCGATAATGCCCCCGATTTCCGTATACGGTTTAGTAAGCGTTTCAAAGGTATAGGCTACGCCGGAATCTACGATAAAATCTCCGTCAGAATCATAGCCGAAAAGCTGTTGAACTGCGGACAGACTCGTTTCCAATGCCGTATCCAACGCCTTTTCATCGATTTCCAAATATCCCCGAAGCCGCGCCGGGTCATAACCGCTTCCGCCGCTTCCCCGCACATCCGTACCGATCCCTATCTGCGCCAGCATTGCAAAATCCTGCTCAGAGGTCATATACGGCGCTGTAGCGACTCTTTGAAGGGTAGCCCTAAATTGCCCTAGAATAGAATCTCCCGCAAAAGCCCCCATGCGCTTCCGAAGGTTCGACTGTTCGTCTTCTGAAAGATAGGTCAATTCCTGAATGATCCGGTCGTCGTTACGAGTCAGCACGTTAATATCTGCTATGAGACGATTATAATTCGCCACAAACGTTATAATAGAGTCTTTTATCTGTTCCCGATCCGGCTCTACCTTCAAAGCGACTGGTTTATCTGAAGGCGCTTTTGGAGTCAGCGTAACTCCCGGAATAAGGTCTTTAATGATATTGCTGGACCGGTTGATCTCGATGCCTTCCATAGCAATAATCGCATCTTGAGCTTCGGAAACAGGCTTGAGCGCGCCGATATCGCCTGCGGCTATATCGGGATTATGCAAACGAATGTTCCGAATAGAAACGTTCCGGTGGGTGTTTTGGTTGACCATTTCCAGAGAAACAATGGGTTTTTCCCCGACAATATCGAAAAGCCGGTATTGATAGGAGGAAAAATCAGCGGAATCCTTAATAGGCGGAAGAGCGCGACTGCTCCCGTCCGCGAAGGTGAGAAATAATACCTGCATATTATCCACTCGTCTTGCGGAATCCACCAGCGGAGTCCACGCAGGGACAACCGACGAGGGCGTATCTTTTTTATTATCCGTTTTCGCAGGTTCGGCGGCAATTTTTCCATCGGCTTCGGCGGCTTTTGCAAGTTCTTCATTGCCTTCGCTGGGTTTGGGAGCATCCGCAGACGCGGTTTGAGACGCTTCCGCAGACGCCGCCGGAGGAGCCGCAGACGCCGCCGCGGTTTGAACCGCTTCTTCCGGCGGTTTTTCTTCACTGGCTTCGGCGGCTTTTGCAAGGGTTTCTTCATCTTTTGGCTCGGCGTCCGCCTCGGCTGATTCAGCGGCGTTTTCTCCTGCCGCCGCCGCAATAACCGCTTTCGCGGCGGCTACTGCCGCCGCCGCCGCTTTCGCCGCTGTTGCGGCTACCGCGGTTGCCGCCTTCGCAATAACCGGATCGGATGCCGTCAACGGTTGGGCGGTAGTTGTCGGAGCCGTCTGCTGAGGTTCAGGTTGAGTAGGCTCAGTCTGAGCGGGAGGCTCCGGCGGAGTTGACGTTGCCTGAGCGAGCGTCTCCTGCTCGGGCGGAGGCGTCTGCTCCGGCTCGGGAGGGGGTTCCGGGGCGGGCGGCGTATAGGTTTCTGTTGCGATTTCAAATTGGAGTACCGCATTTCGGGAAGAGGGCGTTTTTATATCAAGGGAGATAAACGCGGTTTCTCCGGCTTTTACTTGGAGGACATCGGCTTTGATGGTAGTATCGCCGGTTTTTTCTCCCAGCATACCGGCTTGGACGCCCAGATTTTCCGCGGCGTCTAAAAAGAGGAGTTTATTGTCCGCGCCGGTTATCTTTGATTCTATGAGAAGCGATTTTTTCCCCGGCTGTACTGAGATAAGGCTTGAGGCTATTTTCCCTCGTCCTCTGCGGTTTATGGTATCGGAGAATTCCCTCAAGGACCCGCCTTTAAAGGGGAAGGTTATGGTATCCTGTCCTATGGAAAAGCTGTAGGTTCCTTCAGCTATTTTGAAGGAATCCTCCAGAGGTTCTGACAGGAACCGGTCGGCTTTTGCGATTTGTTTAACCGTAAAGCTGTATTCTTGTTCTACGGCTTCCCGTGTAGCGGTTGCGGAGATTACCGCTGGGTCAGATGAATTAATCACCCGCTCATTAAAAGGATTTTGAAAAGAATAGAGGAATCGCGCGCTGTCCCGCAGAGCCGTGATACGGCGTCCTAAATCCTGCCAATAGATTTTTTGGGCTTGCAGATTTTCAATATTTTTTTCAGAACGCTCTTTGGGAATACGTTCAACTTTCATGAGGTCATCGACGATTTTGTTGGTATCAAACCGGCTTTTCAAGCCCGGCACATAAATATCGGACATATTCCCTTTGTTTCCAGCCTTTTATCTCAGATTTGCACATCAAATAAGATGCCTATGGTCTCTCTGATATGGTCTCGAAGCCGCTCTAATTCTTTAGGCGGCAACTCCTTTATAACCTTATCGGTTTCAGGGTCGATTACTTTAACCGTAAGGTCGTGATCTTTATGATCTACCTGAAACCTGAGCTTCTTGTTAAACGCGAGACTGATCCGTTCAAGGTCCGTTACGATTTTTTCGATCTTCACCGGCGGCTTATTCGGCGCGGCTTCGGCGGTGAGAACCCCTACGGCAACGCCTTTCGCCGGGGCGGTCTGTTTCGGCGTCCGCAGTCCCGGCTTCCTGTTTTCCGGTAAGATCGGGGCGTTGTTTGTATTGCCGTTGACTTCCATGTGGATACTCATAAGTATACCCCCTATTAAAATTTGAGATCATCGCCTTTTAATTATAAGAGTAAAATCGTTTAGAGACAAGGTTTTTTATTTAAAAAATAAAAAGACGGGGAAGGGCGCGATTTCCCCGTCACTGTTTCAAAAGGCGACGTCCAGATGCCTCTTGAAGCCTAAGGTTCTAAAATCCGGTTTAGCCCAGGAGCTGAAGCACCGACTGGGTCTGTACATTAGCCTGAGCCAGCATCGCGGTACCGGCTTGGGACAGTATCTGGTTCTTCGTGAAGTCCACGACTTCGGTAGCCATATTCGCATCCCGGATCCGAGACTCGGAAGCCTGAAGGTTTTCTGACGCGATAGCGACGCCCTTAGCGGCTTCTTCAAACCGGTTCTGGTATCCGCCGAGGTCCGCCCGCTGTTTGGAAACAGCCTGTAACGCGCTGTCCAGCGTACCGATAGCGGCATTGGCTTTTTCCATGTCGGTCAGCTCAAGTCCTTCCACTTGGAGCGCGGATGCGGTCATATCGCCGATAAAGACCTGCTTGTTCTGGTCCATATTCGCGCCGACCTGGAACCGCATAACCTGATCGCTACCTTCGGCAAAACGACCGGTCAAAAGGTTCATCCCGTTGAATTGGGCGTGGCTGGCGACGCGGTTGATTTCGTCTACCAACTGGGAGACTTCAACCTGAATCTGCATCCGATCTTCATCGTTATAGATACCGTTGGCGGACTGGACAGACAGTTCCCGGAGCCGATGAAGGACGTCCTGGGTTTCCTGAAGATAGCCTTCGGCGGTCTGAATGAAGGAGACGCCGTTCTGAATATTGCGTTCAGCCTGATTCAGTCCCCGAACCTGCGCCCGCAGTTTTTCGGAAACCGCGAGACCGGAAGCATCGTCCGCCGCTTTATTGATCCGCTGACCGGAGCTGAGTTTTGCAATGTCCTCAGCGACATTTTCACGGGTGACGCCCAAAGTACGATTGGCATACAGGGCGCTCATGTTATGATTGATAATCATTTATAACCTCTCCATTGGTTTATAACCTCTTACTATCCCTAGCTGAGGTCGAACCGCACTGCTGGAATTCTGAAAGCCTTTCGCGCCGCTTTGCAGATATTCTCTAGGCGGAACGGATCGCTTATCAAAATCTTAATAAGCGGTCTATTCCGCCGTGCGGTTTACCGAGGAGTTATTACCTCCAACATCTTTATCATATTAAAAAGATACCACTTTACAAAAACTATTGCAATAGCTAAATCTCATTTTTTTCAAATTTTTTTTAATTTTTTTTGCGATAATGCCGATAAGGTATATTTTTCCAATGAAGGCAGACCATAAAAAAAACAAGCTCCATGGAATACCATGAAGCTTGTTTCGGTCCGTTTAGGCTACGCTACTACTGGAGGAGCTGTAAGACCGACTGGGTCCGCTGATTCGCCTGAGCGAGCATAGCGGTTCCTGCCTGGGAAAGAATGTTGTCCCGGGTGTAAGTAACCATCTGCTTCGCCATGTCGGTATCCCGGATCCGGGACTCGGAAGCCTGGAAGTTCTCGGCGCCGACGTTGAGTCCAGCGATGGTGTGTTCGAGCCGGTTCTGGTATCCGCCGAGGTCCGCCCGCTGTTTGGAAACCCGTTTGAGAGCCTCATCCAAGGTCCCGATGGCGCGGTTGGAATTATCCATGCTGTCGAGCTTTACAATCTCGGCATCATCGACATTGCGTACGCCCAGTCCGTTGGCGGTCATGGTGCCAATGAAGACCTGCCGACGCTGATCCATATTGGCGCCGATGTGGAACCACATGGAAGCGGTGACGGTGTTCTCTCCATTCTCTTTGGCGTACCGGCCGGTCAGCATATTCAGTCCGTTGAACTGAGCGTGGCTGGCGATGCGGTCGATTTCGTCCACCAACTGGGAGACTTCAACCTGAATCTGCATCCGGTCGTCTTCGGTGTAGATGCCGTTGGCGGACTGGACAGCCAGTTCCCGGATGCGGTGAAGAATATCCTGAGTTTCCTGAAGGAAGCCTTCAGTGGTCTGGATAAAGGAAATGCCGTTGGCGGCATTCGCGGAAGCCTGATTCAAGCCCCGAATCTGACTGCGGAATTTCTCGGAAACCGCGAGACCGGAAGCATCGTCGCCAGCCCGGTTGATGCGAAGCCCAGAGGTCAGCTTCTCCATGTTTTTGGTGAGACTGCCCTGGGTAACTCCAAGAGACCTATCAGCGTACTGAGCGCTCAGGTTGTGGTTGATGATCATGTCATCCTCCTTGATATTGTTCTAAGGCGTCCATGCCCTAGTTTGGTTTTACGCAAGTATTTTCTTATTAACCGATCTCGGTTATACTATACGGAAAAGCCTAATGCGTTCCGTAGAAATACTTATTTTATTATTCGACAATACCCTACGGAAACTTTACGGTTTTTTCTAAATTTTTTATAATTTTTTTTGAAGTCTTTTTTTAAATAAAAGATATGATATGATGATCTTATTTATCGGTATTTTTCAAAGTAAATAAAAGATTAAGGAGAAAAAATGCTTATTGGAATTAGTCCGGTGATAAGCCCCGACCTTTTGAACGCCCTGTTCAGGATGGGTCACGGGGACGAACTCGTTTTGGCGGATGCCTTTTTCCCGGGGGATACCCTTAATCCCCGGGTGATTCGGGCGGACGGCCTCAGGATTCCCGCCCTCTTGGACGGGATTTTAGGGCTGATAAATCTGGATTACGCGGTCCCCCATCCGGCGGTAATGATGCAGGCCATCCCCGGAGACGCCCTGGACCCAGCCGTGGAAGCCTCCTACCGAGCCGTCATCGACAAACGCTACCCCGGAACGCCGGCCATCGAAAAAATCGA
>JAIRPH010000103.1 GCA_031257135.1 Spirochaetaceae bacterium | reverse complement strand
TTTACCTCAATTAGGAGTATTTATGCATCGTGATTGGCTTCCTTCGCCAAGAAGCGAACAGCTCGCTATGGCAAAAAACTGGTCAGGCATCCTGACCGCCAAAGCCGCCTCATGGAATGTCCCAACCGCGGAACTCGCCCAGCTCGATTCGCTCTCTGCTACCGCAGAGACTATTCTCAACAAGGCGCAGTCGTCAGAGCGGACATCAGTTATTACCGCCCAGTGTAAAGCCGCGTTCGACGCGCTTGCCGAAAAAATGCGTTTTTTGAAAAGCCATTATTTTCTTGAGCCGCCGTTGACGGACTCGGACTTGATTTCGCTGGAACTCAAGCCGAGGGACACAACTCACACGCCGATACCGCCGCCGACCGAGCAGGCGGAAGCGGACATCCTCCGCCCCGGGGTTCATCTGCTGGAGCTTACCCTGCGGATTATCGGCGGGGGTTCGCTGAGGAGCGGCGGCGGCTTTCGGGTTTACTGGGGCGTCATGCCTCACGGCGGCGCGGACTTACCCGCCGCCGCTCCATCTTCCCGCGGTCTTGCTCCAGTTCGCTGTCCCTGATGTCCTCCGTCAGTTCCCTCATCCGCTCATCTCGCAGGCGAGTTGCGGCGTTGCTCGGAGGCTCAGCGGGGGTATGACGCCGAAGCTCCGCCGAGAAGCGGGCGGGGCGGGAGATCGATTCGGCAGGGGAGGCGCGGGAGTCCTTGACAAATATCCGGCAATCCGGTATATACTCTAAACATAGTATTGGAACAATGGGTATTGTTAAGAGGGAGTTGCTATGGCTGAACAACATCAATTAGTTACTTTTCAGCTCGGTGAAGAGCTGTATGGAATCAATATCATGGACGTTAAGGAAATAGTCCGGGTTCAGGATATTCGAGGGATTCCTAACGCTCCCAGCTATGTGGAGGGTATCTTTAATTTACGGAGCGAAATAATCCCGATTATTAATCTCCATAAACGGTTTCATCTCAAAAAGATTCTCACTTCTGAGGAAGATGAGCTGTTGTCCGGTTTTATCATCCTCGACATCGACGGGATGAAGCTGGGAGTCATAATCGACCGGGTTTCCCGGGTGGTGAGCATTGAAAAAGAAGATGTCCAGCCGCCGCCCCAAATGGTAAGCGGCATAGGCTCCGAGTATATTCACGGCGTCGTCCGGCAGGAACGAGGATACCTCATCATCCTCAGCATCCGCGACCTCTTTAATCCGAAAGAATTGCAGAAAATTGCGAATCTCCGAGGGTAAAGGTCTTACCTGATGAAAATAGAAGTCTATTCTCCAACGGTCAAACGGAAGGAGATGGATGCGGTTCTCACGGCAATGGTGGAAGATAAAATCGGACCCGGGGATCATGCCCGGTCGCTGATCCGTCTTGCTAAAGAGTATCTGGGCTTCGATTATTGCGCCGCCCTCAGAAGTCCGGCAACGGCTCTATCCGCGGCGTTACAATCCCTCCGTCTTGAACCCGGTCAGGGCGCGGTTATTTCCGCTTTGTCTCCCCGCTATTACGCCAACGTTATTGAAGCCCTCGGACTGCGCCCGGTCTACGCCGATACCGCCCCGTCTTCGGCATACATGGAACGGGAAACGATTGAAGCGGCTCTTTCAGCCTGCGCCGGCGATCCTCGGTGTATTATCGTGCATCATACCTTGGGCTACGCGCCGGATATGACCGGAATCATTCAGATAGGATTGCCGGTTATCGAGGATATTTCTCAAAGCTACGGCGTTATGATAGGAGATAAAAAAGTTGGGTCCTTCGGCGTTTTTACGATATTAGGCTTGGAAGAACGGGATATTCTTACGGCCGGAGGCGGGGCGTTGCTCTATGCGGTAAACCGCAGAGACGGAGCCGTATTGAAAAATGCCGGAAGCCTGCCCCCGGAATACGGACTGCCCGATATGAACGCGGCTATGGCCGCGGTGCAGTTTCGGGAGGGGGCTAAAAACTTTGAAAAACGAAAGGAAATCGCTCAAGCCTACATTCAAGCGGCTCTGCGGACTCGGCACAAACGGTTTGTTCAAAAGGACGATATCGAGTATAACTATTACGCCTTTCCCCTGATTCTGGAAACGGGCGTGAAAGACGTAATGGACTACGCCAAACGAAAAGAAATCGAGGTGGAAAACGCCTTCGACAATACCCTCATGGGAGCCGGCATGGTGGAGCCTGCGCTTTGTCCTGAAAGCTATTCAGTTTCCCTTAGAACTGTTCTGTTTCCGCTGTATCCCCGGCTTCGAGCGGCGGAAATCGAGCAGGTCGCAAAACTTATCGGAACGCTTCCTTGAACATACGGAAAAAAAATGGCTGACCTACAAAGGGCTTTGCTCTTTATTAATCTGCATAAAGTCAACGCTCAGATTTTAGCTGAAGAGATTGGGAAATCCTTGAAGCGCAAACAGATTGAGACGTTTTCCTGTGACTTTACCCGCAGTCTCGATTTTTATGCACAAGGACCCTTCGATATAGCCTTCAGTCTCGGCGGAGACGGCACGGTACTCTATGCGGCTCGTTCTATGGCTCCTCTGGGCGTGCCGATACTGCCGGTAAATCTGGGGACCCTTGGGTTTATCGCTTCGGTTCCGCCGGACGAGTGGGCTTTGGCGTTTAACTACTGGATCGAAGGCTCTATCGGAATTTCCCGGCGGCTCATGCTGGAGATAACCGTGGAACGAGACGGCAGAACCGCGGCTAATCACTATTGTTTAAATGACGCGGTTATTTCGGCGTCTGGGATAGCGAAAATTATCCGGCTTCATGTGGAAAGCGAGAATATGCGCCTCGGCAAATACCGGTCTGACGGACTTATCGTGGCTACGCCTACGGGTTCTACCGCCTACTCTGTATCCGCAGGCGGACCCATTCTTGATCCTGAAATGGAAGCCTTTATTATCAATCCGATTTGTCCTTTTACGCTGTCTAATCGTCCGATTGTGGTGCCGGTTCAAGAGGTTCTCGAGGTTGAAGTAGAGCCGGAACAGCGGAGCGGCGTACTCCTGACCTTAGACGGACAGGTGACGGAGCCGTTGGAGCCTCGGGATCGGGTGTACATTAAGCGGGCGCCTTTTGACGCTCGGCTTATCGCTTCGGACCGAAACGTATTCTACCGGGCGCTTCGTACGAAACTCTCTTGGTCAGGAGGTCCTGATGCTTGAAGAGCTTACCATTCGGAATTACGCGCTGGTCGAGGGTTTTTCCATAGCCTTTCAGAAGGGCTTTTCTGTGTTGACCGGAGAGACCGGCGCGGGAAAGTCTATAATCGTGGGGTCTTTGAGTTTTCTGCTGGGCGCGAAGGCGGGGGCGGAGGTGATTCGGACCGGCGCGGAAGAAGCGCAGGTATCCGCGGTGGTATCGGTATCCGCGAAAAATCAGGACGCGCTTGCTTGGCTTGCCGAGCGGGACATTGCGCCGGAAGAGGGGCGGCTTATCGTCAGGCGGACTCTGCGGGTTTCCGGGCGGGGATCGATGTACATTCAGCATATACCGGTAACCCGGCGGGACTTGACGGAATTTATGAGTCTGCTCTTTGATCTGCATGGTCAGCACAGCCATGAATCTCTGCTCAAGAAAGAGGCGCATCGGAAATATCTGGATCGGTTCGCGGGTTTAGAGGCGGAGGCTCAGGAATTCAACCGGCGGTATCTTGCTCTTGAAGACAAGAAAAAAAACCTTGGAGACTCGCTGACTTCCGCCAAAGAGCGGAACGCCCGGCTCGAATTATTGCAGTACGCGGTAGAAGAGATCGCCGGAGCCGCGCCGAAACGCGGGGAAACCGAAGCCTTAGAAACCGAAGCTCAACGCCTCGGGGATTTTGAGAAATTGTCCGCTCAGGTGAACGCCGCGGGAAGCGCGTTGTTTGACCATGAGCCGTCCGCGCTTTCTCTGGTCAGGAAAGTCCGGGCTTTTTTGGAGGGCGCGGCAGTCATCGACGGGACTCTTGGGACCCTTGCGAAACGGGCGGAGAATCTCTACTACGAAATCGAAGATACAGCCGAAGAATTCCGAGCCTACCGGGACGATTTGAAGTACGATCCGCAACGGCTTGAGACCGTGGAAGAACGGCTTGCCGCGTTGTACCGTCTGAAAAAGAAGTATGGACCCGACGAAGATGCGGTGCTTAGGTATAAAGCCGAGGCGGAAGCGGAAATAGAGGCTCTTTCCGGGACCGAAGAAAACCGGGAAAAGCTCAAAGCTGAGATTAACGCGTGTGAAAAGGAGCTTGCGCTGAAAGCCCGAGACCTTACCGCGAAACGGACTGCCGCGGCGGGTCTGTTGAGTACCCGGATAACTGGGCTATTGCCTCATTTGGGTATGCCTCCGGCGCGGTTTGCGGTAGCGGTGATTCCTCAAAAGGGGCATACTCCTTGGGGAGCGGAGGATGTGGAGTTTCTTATTTCCGCCAATGCCGGGGAGCCTCTGAAGGAGCTTTCCCGGGTTGCTTCCGGCGGGGAGCTTTCCCGGGTTATGCTTGCGGTGAAGACCGTGCTGTCTGATGCGGACGCGTTGGAAACCCTGATTTTCGACGAGATAGATGCCGGCATAGGCGGCGAAGTCGCGGTGACCGTGGGAAAATATCTTGCCGAAATAGGGAAACTTAAGCAGATTTTTTGCGTTACCCATCTTGCGAGCATTGCGGTTCGTGCCGATAATCATATAAAAGCGGAAAAAAGGAGCGAAGCCGGACGAACCATAACCGGCATTTCGGCAGTACAGGGAGATGATCGCCGGCGGGAAATTGCCCGAATGCTTTCCGGGGATGCCGGCGCGGCGGCGTTAGCTCATGCGGATGCATTGTTGACCAAATATGCTGGACTATGAAGCATATAGAAAAATATAGGATGGAGTAAAGGCATGGCGAAAACTCTTGAGGGAGATCGGCTTCAGTACGAAGAAAAGATTCAGGCGTATAAATCGGAGATTGCTAAACTCTCCAAGCGGGAAGCTCAGACGCTGGAGGAATTGCAACAGCAGGACAACGCGGCAAAACGCTTCGCTCTGGCGGAAGGGGTGTTCAACCTGACTTCATATCATATTCTTCTAAACAGCATTTCTTTGGCGATACTGAAGATAAACAACGAAGAGGCTCTTGGAGAAGCCCGGAAGAGCCTCAGCCGAGGCTTCGGGTATCTGGAAGACCTCGTAACCGGCTATGTTGACGTGCCTTTTTCAGATTATGCGGAAAAAGTCGCCGCGCTTGAGCCTATCGACGGCAACCGGCGGTACAAGCTTATGCGGAAAATAGGGCTTGCCATCCGGCTTTTTAAGAATTCCTACCGAGATAATTCCAAATGGAAGTGGACCTTCGTCGAAGTTGAAGGGCGTTTCGCGGCAATAGCGAAGAACATCCTTGATCTGACTAGCATCAACGCTAACCTCGATCCTCGTTCTCCGGTCTACGAGTCAACGGCATATCATTTGCGGCTCCTCAAACAGCTTCTCAACGACGCTTCCGAGCGTTATCGGGAACGGTACGAGCAGGCTACCAATCACGTCAACGATTTTCAAGCGAGCATCAATTTTATGAACGCGCTCCGCCGGATTCATATCATTTTGGGGGAAAGCGGCGAAGCCGAGACTATTAAGAAAAAGGTAGACGTCTGGGAAGCCAAGATGCAGGGCGATATGAATAAAAAGCAGGAAGAGAAAAACGCCGATATGGCTTCCTAAAAAAAACCGTATTATGGGGAAGGCATCCTTTCGGGAATTTAAAACCTTGTTTCCCTATTTGGCGCGGTATCGTACCCGGTATGTATGGGGGTTTATCTGCCTTATTACCGTGGACGTCGCGCAGATGGTGATTCCCCAGTTTATGCGTCAGGCGGTAGACCTCATTGCTTCCGGGGATTTCCGGTGGGAAGAAGTTCTCATTCCCGCGGGAGGCATGGTTGCGGTGATGGCGGTGATTTCGCTGGGGCGGTTTTTGTGGCGGTATTTTATACACGGCGCGTCCCGGCGGATTGAAACGGAAATGCGGGAACGCCTGTTTGAGCATCTGCTGACGCTTTCCTATGATTTTTATCAGAAGAACAAAATCGGCGATCTTATGGCGAGGGCTACCAATGATCTGAACGCGGTGCGGGAATCTATCGGCATGGGATTGGTGGCTCTCATTGACGGAACGGTGATGGCTGTGTCGATTCTGGCGATTATTTTCCTGCAAGACCCTGAAACCGCGGCTTTGGCGGTGATACCTCTGCCCTTGATTACGCTGATTATCCTGTTTTTCGGAAGCGCGGTGGGGAAAAAGTTCCACAAAGCGCAGGAAACCTATTCCGCCATGAGCGATACGGTGCAGGAAACCTTCATGGGAATCCGCGTGGTTAAGTCTTTCGTTAAAGAATGGTGGTTCATTAAGAAATTCGCGGACGCGAACGACGACTATCGGGACGCGAACATGGCGTTGGTCAAGCTCTACGGGGTTTTTTTCCCGTTTATTACGCTTCTTTCGGGGCTGACGTCGCTTATTGTCCTGCTGATCGGCGGAATCCGGGTTGTCGAGGGCTTTATCAGCCCGGGAGATTTGGTCGCGCTCTTTCGGTATCTGCAAATGCTGATTTGGCCCCTCATGGGCGCGGGCTTTGTGGTGAACATGATTCAGCGGGGCGCGGTGAGTCTCGGGCGGGTGAACGAGGCGTTGAAGGTTCAGCCGGCTATCGCGTCGCCTGAAACGCCGGAAATACCCGCGGATACGCCAACGGAACCGGCAATAGAAATCCGCCGCATGAGTTTCGCTTATCCTGCGGGAACGCCCGTGTTGGAGGATATTACCCTCGCAATAGGACGCGGCGTTTTGCTAGGTATTCTGGGACGTACCGGTTCCGGAAAAACGACGCTCATCAAAGCCTTGACCCGTATGATTGATCCGCCGGCGGATACGGTTTTCGTTAAGGGGCTTGCGGTAGAACGCTGGGATTTGCAAGCTCTCCGGGGCTGTTTCGGCGTCGCGCCGCAAGACAGCTATCTCTTTTCTGACAGCGTCAAAAACAATATCCGCTACGGACTACAATACTCCGAGACGCACAATTTTTTTTCTAAGACGCACAATTTTTTTTCTAAGGCGCACGAATTTTTTTCTAAGGCGCATGAAACTTTTTCTAAGGCGCATGAAACTTTTTCTGACGCGCACGAAGCATCTTCTGACGCGCAGAAAATGTCTTCTGACGCGCAGAAAATATCTTCCGCCGCGCATGAAGCATCTTCTAACGCGCAGGAGATACTTTCCGCCGCGCAGGAAATATCTCAGACGGCGCAGAAAATATCTCAGACGGCGCGGCTTGCTAAGGCGGCTGAGATTTCTTCGATTACAAGGGATTTAAAAACCTTTAGCGGCGGCTGGGACACGGTTATTGGCGAGCGGGGGCTTACGCTTTCTGGAGGGCAGAAACAGCGGGTGGCTATTTCCAGAGCGATTATCGGCGAGCCGGAAATTCTTATCCTTGACGACGCGCTTTCCGCGGTGGACGCGGAAACGGAAAAGCGTATTTTAACGGCTTTGCTGAAAGAACGGCAGGGCAAGACGACGATTATCATTTCCCACCGGGTTTCGACGTTAAAAAACGCGGATTATGTGGCGGTTCTGGATAAGGGACGGATTACCGAATACGGCAGTCCCGCGGATTTAGCGGTTCAAGGCGGCTTCTACGCAAAAACCGCCGCGCTTCAACAGCTCGATCAGCCCGGAGAGGAGTCCTAACAATAATGGCTGACTACTTTGAAACCGAAGAAATCGTCAAAGGCTATGACCGAGAGATTGTCCGCCGGATTTTTTCGTATGTAAAACCCTATCGGCTTTTGGCGTTTTTCACGGTTTTAGCCTTGTCCGTTTCCACGCTGGGGGAACTGGCGATTCCGGTGATTCAGCAGAGGGTCATTGACGGCGCGGTCCTCGCTCGGTTCCTGACGATTCAGACCGACGCGCTGGAACGGGAATGGTCAGAGCTTGCCCCGAATACCCGGGATGCGCTCATGTCCTTAGATCGGGGTATGCTTATAGAAAAAAAACGGTTTATCCGGCAGAATCAGGACATGAAACTGCCCGGACAGGCTGAAACGGAACTCCGGCGGAAAGGCATCCTCTCGGCTGAAAACTGGTACGCGTTCGCTTATCAAGCAGGCGACGCCTCATCGGAAGTCATAGCCCGGCATAGAGATATGTTCCTCGCCGACGGAGAAAACGGAGCAATCCGCGGCGAAGACCTCAAGTCCCTTCCGGTACGGGACATCGCCGCAATCCGGGCGACGGACATCCGGTTCATCAAAGGAGCCGGGGCGATTCTTCTGGTCATGTTAGCGGTTGTTTTCGGGTTTACCTTCATCCAGACCTGGACTGCTACGCTTATCGGACAGCGGGTTATGAAAGATATTCGGATCGAGCTGTTTAAGAAAACCGCGGCTCAGTCTACGGCGTTTCTTTCCCGTCATCCGGTGGGGCGCATCGTAACTCGTCTCACCGGCGATGTGGAAACTATCAACGAGTTTTTCACGTCGGTTTTGACGGCTTTGCTCAAAGATTTTTCGGTGATGATCGGAGCGTTGATCACCCTGTTCATTCTTTTTCCGCCTCTGGCGGGCGTAACGATACTCACCCTGCCCCCGGTTTTAGCCGTCGCCGCGGTAAGCCGGCTAAAAGCCCGAGACGCGTTCAGACGCCAACGCGCCGCTTCATCAAAAGTAAACGCATATCTGTCGGAACGGCTTTCCGGCGTGCCGGTAGTACAGCTCTTTATGAAGGAAAAACAGAGCCTCCAAGAGTTCAGCCTGCGGAATGAAGAGCTTCTTCAATCCAAACTGGGAGAAATGTATGTCTTCGCCACGTTTAGACCCTTGGTGGAATGGTTTTCTGTTGTTACCACCGCGGTTGTTATCGCGGTGGGCAGTAATCTCGCCCTGAACTTGTCGCTCTCTCTGGGCGTGCTGATTGCTTTTATCAACCTGATCGGGATGTTTTACGCGCCGGTAATGGATATCGCGGAAAAATATACCCTCCTCCAGTCCGCCATGGCCGGCGGAGAACGGGTGTTTAAACTGCTGGACACCGACGAAACAATCCCCGACGCCGGAACCCGCAACGTAGAAGGACTGATTCGAGGACATATCGAATTCCAAAATGTCCGGTTTTCCTATAAGCCGGGCGAAGAGATTCTCAAAGGGCTGACCTTCTCGGTTAAGCCCGGAGAAACCGCCGCCATCGTAGGCTATACCGGCGCAGGCAAAACCACGATTACCAACGCGCTCGCCCGCCTCTGGGACGTCGATTCCGGTACAATCCGCCTAGACGGAATTCCCGTGCAGGACATTCCTCTGCCGTCCCTGCGCCGCTCGGTATTGCCGGTATTGCAGGAGGTCTTCCTCTTTTCCGGCACCGTGGCGGACAATATCCGCCTCGGACTGCCCCTCTCCGACGAAGCCGTAACCGACGCGGCAAAAGCGGTATACGCCCACGACTTCATCATGGGCTTGCCCCACGGATATCAGACCCTGCTTTCCGAAGGAGCCGGAAACATCTCCGCAGGTCAGCGTCAGCTTATCAGCTTCGCCCGGGTTATCGCGCACAATCCCCGGATCGTGATTCTCGACGAAGCCACAAGCTCTATCGACACCGAAACCGAAAGGCTTATTCAGCTGGGGATTCAGCGGGTCCTCGCAGAACGCACTTCTATCGTCATAGCCCACCGCCTTTCTACCATACGCCACGCAGACCGGATTCTGGTCTTGTCCGCAGGTCAGCTCGTCGAACAAGGCAAACATCAGGACTTAATCGAACGCAACGGCCTATACGCAAAACTCTACAAACTGCAATACGAAAAAACCGATCCTCCCTATGCCTAGCCGATTTCGCCGAGGGGCTGATCGCCGTGAACTCCCGCAAGCCGCTGATTTACCGGATCAACGTAGAGGTCTAAGTCTTCAAGCGGCAACGCTCCCAAAAGAACATTCGCCGC
>JAIRPH010000101.1 GCA_031257135.1 Spirochaetaceae bacterium | reverse complement strand
CTTCTGCGGCGCAATGTACCTTCATGGCACTGGTTGAGTATGGAGGCGTTTATAAAAATCCGTCTTCAGACGAATATACTTAGTATAAAAAATCGAAAAAAAATTGTCAAGCGAAATTTTCCGATTTTATCAAAAAATTGCAAAAATGCGATTCCTCCATGTCCGGCTAATAACTCATAATAGCTTTAACAGCGTCCGCCGTTGATGTTTTGGGAAACAATTCATAGCCGATACGTCCGGTATAGCCTGACTTTTCCAGATGATCAAAAATCTTGTGATAGTTGATTTCACCGGTTCCCGGTTCATGCCTGCCCGGAACATCTGCGATATGGATATGCCCGATTTGATCGCAGTACGCGCTGATAGCGCCGCAGATATTCCCTTCATTAAGTTGCATATGATACACATCGTACAGTATCTTCAGCTTGGGCGATCCGATTAAACGAGTCATTTCGGCGGCGTCACTGGTGTGGATCAGATAATTGCCGACGTGATCGACGATGCTGTTGAGCGGCTCAAGGTTCATGGTTATGCCGCTTTTCTCGGCGATACAGGCGCATTCCAGTAAGGTTCCGAACATGGAACATTTTTTTACCGTATCGGAAAGTTCAGGATAGTGATTTATCACTAAGCCCTGATCGTCTAGGGCGTTTGAGTGAATCGTAACGCTTAGAGCGTCGATCCGAAACGCCGTATCTATCGATTTCTTGATAAAATTAAGGTATTTCGCTTTATGCTTCGGATCGATCAGAGAAAACGCCGCGTCGCCGTTAAAACCGTTTATGGTAACGCCTGCATCCGCGGCGGCTTTTTTTACCGCGTCAAGGTCTTTATCAGCCCAGCCCCAGAATTCCACAAAATCGAAGCCGTCTTTTTTTGCCGCATCAAACCGCTTCAGGAAAGGCAGTTCAGTATAGAGCGTTTCGATGCAGGCGGATTTTTGAAACAGCATAGCTTATCCTACAAGTTTTTTCGCAAGCGCGGCGGCTCCGGCGGCGTCGGCGGAGTAGCCGTCCGCGCCGATTTCTTTGGCGAATTCCTGAGTTATCGGCGCGCCTCCGACCATGAGCTTTACCGCATAGCCGCCGGACTTTACCGCCGCTACGGTTTCCCTCATCATGGGCATCGTGGTAGTAAGCAGACAGGACAGAGCCAGTATCTTTGCGTTGGGATTATCTTTGAGCGATGTGATGAAGGCGTTGACCGATACGTCTACTCCCAAGTCGATGACCTCAAAGCCCGCGCTTTCGATCATCAGCGAAACAAGGTTCTTGCCGATGTCGTGCATATCTCCGGTAACCGTACCGATGATGCACGTGCCGAGGCTGATTGCAGAACTGCTACCGAGTTTCGGCTTTAGTATCTCAACGCCTTTCTTCATGGTACGGGCCGCGATGAGCATCTCTGGTACGAAGAGTTCTCCAGCTTGAAACTTTTCGCCTACTACCGACATAGCCGCGATCATTCCTTCATTGAGAATCTTGAGCGGATCAAGCCCTTCTCCCAAAGCTTCGCTTACCAAAGATTCGATAAGTTTTATCTTTCCTGCTTCTACGGTCTTTGCGATGTCCTCAATTTTAGACATATCTTTCTCCTTGTGTTTCTTTGATTATCTTTCAAATGAATAGACGCTTTTCAGCGTTTCTATAGACTTGAAACAGCCTTTTTTCTGATCCATCGACACATCTAATTTTTACCATATCTTTTGCTCCGTATAGCTTACCGGTACTGTTTGTCGATAACCGAAGCGACAACCGTAACCCAGTTGATCAGATTTTCGAGTTTTCTGCCTGCGGTGCTAATGTCTTTCAGGACAAACTCATAAGGACATTTATGCTTGATGCAAGATTCGACGGTTTCGCCGATTTCTTTTTTAAGCGCGTCTTCGTTCAAGCCGACGGCGACCGACGCGGGATTAGGTTTTCTGGCAAGGACATAATCGCCGCCGATCTGTTCGGCAAGGGACGGAATATTCGCCCAGGGACTCGCGCCGATTTTCCGCATATTCGGAATCTGCCGCAAATAACTCATGCACTTGTCGAGAGGCTCGCAACAGCCGTAGTACACATATCCCGCCCGGTCGAGGAAGGGGCGGATGTACTGCAAATCGTACTCATCCCGCATCGCGGGAGACACCATTACAAACATCTGCGCCCGAGTCCTAAGCCACGTATCCTTGAAGCGTACCTTCCCGCCGTCATAATCCTTTGCCGGAAGTCCCGAAGTATACGCCGGCGTGCAGTGATTCTTTTGGATGTTAAAGTCCAGTAACCCTTCGGCTTCACATTGATCGAAAAACGACGTACCGAGATCGGCGAATTTCTTCATCGTCTTATGAATGAGTTCGGGGCGTTCAATAATATCGTCGATGCACTGCTGAACTCCCCGAAACTCAGCCATGTGTTCCCAGGGGCTGTAATCGACGTAATGCCCCCGCAATGCTACCGGAAGCGCGCCGTCAAGGATTTCAGAGAGAACCTCAAGATTTTTCCGGTCGATTTCAGGATGAGCCTTAACCGCGGGCGCAGTCAGGGCGTCAACCTTTGCGTCAGTGTCAAGTTGATCTTCATAATGATGAGAAACCACCGCGTTTTCCGTATCGGTAGCGATAGTTTCTTCTTTTATACTGATACCGATGCCGTTGCTCGAATAGGATTTGATGAGCCACAGCGTATCTTCCACAACCATATCAGCCTGAAAATACTTCCACCGGAATAAGATTCGCCGGAAGAATTCTTCCAGAGTTTTCGCTTCTTCCGATTGGCAATGCAGGGTAAGCTCGCCGGTGACGTTAAGCTCATGCCAGGGAAGCTCGTCAATCCACACCGGCGGACGTACCGGCTTGAGATCGTTCATATCCCGCAGGCGGGCAATCCGTTCTTGATTAACCGGCTGTGCCGCCAGTTCCGCGTAGCGTTTCGCAAGCTCCTTCAGCGCCTCGCGGTCGCTTTTCGGAACATTCCAAGCCGGCATCCGGGCTTGCGCGGGCAGAAACGCCGGAACTCCCGCTCCGAACTCTCCGATACGAAACGGATAATTCATATTACCTCCAAAATTAGATACGTGTCTATTTATATATTTTAAGAATATCTCCGTATTTTCTGAATGTCAAATGAAATTTTCAGTTTTTTTAATTTTTTTTCTTTAATACGAAATAAAAGACTTATTTAACGAAAAATAAACTTATATTGTAGGAATTGACGAACCGGACAAGGCTTAATTTATTATATACGTGTCTATAGTATAAGGTATGATGACAGCTTTTTCGGTTTCTGCTATATTTAGAAAAAAGGATTAACACAATGTCTGTTACACTGAAAGAAATAGCGAAAATCAGCGGCGTCTGCCGGGCGACCGTAGATAAAGTAATACACAACCGCCCCGGCGTGAAAGAGAAAACCCGGCGTCATGTTTTACAGGTGCTGTCCGACCTCGACTACAAGCCGAATATTGCGGGAAAAGCACTTAAAATGCAGAACAGCAGGCTGACGATAACCGCGGTGTTGTATAAAACTGACGCCTACGCTCAGATAAGCGCGGGCATCACAGAACAGGCGGCGCAGTATGCTGATTTCGGATTTTTTGTTGATATAAAGTCTGTGGATTATCCCGATATTGAGGCTCAGGCAGGCATATTGGAAGCGTGTATGCCGGAGAAAACCGCCGGAGTGATTGTAACGCCTTTTAACAGCAAACGTATTATAGACGCGGTACGAACCCTTACGCAAAAAGGCATCCCGGTTATTACCGTAAACAACGACTTACCCGGGGATGAACGGATTTGCTTTATCGGACAGAACTTGCGGCAGGCAGGACGAGCGGCGGCGCGGCTTATGGCGGCGTTCATAGGCGGCCGCGGAACCGTTGCGGTCATTACCGGATCGCAGAATTTTTTAAGCGATATAAACCGGTTCGCGGGGTTTTCTGAACTGCTCCGCGCCGAATATCCTGATATTGCCATAGTGAAAACCATCCAAAACTTTGAAGACCCTATTATAACCTATCGGGAAACAGTAAAGCTGTTACAAGAGCATCCCGGATTGAACGGTATATATATCACAACCGGCAGAGTCAGAGAAGTAGGACGGGCGGTGAAAACGCTGGGCTTTGCGGAAAAAATCAAAATCGTCTGCTTTGATCTGTACGAGGACATCCAAGAACTGGTACATCAGCGGATTATCACCTGTACCATCGGTCAAGACCTGTATCGGCAAGGAGCGTATCCGGTACAGCTTTTTTTCCAGCATTTCTACCATAACGAGCCGTTGCCGAAAGGAGAAATTTTTACCGCCATTGATATTCGGATTCCGGAAAATATCAGGTATCCTCAATCTTGCTAACCCTATTCGGCGGGGCGGCGCAGGTAAAATATCACCGCCGACGGCAGTAACCCTATCGAGGCACGCAGTAATCGCTCCCCTCGGTACTGCCGTTGCATAACCGTTAGCGCATCACTTCGCTCAGTTTTACGGAGCGGTTTTCTTTAAGAGAAATACCCGCGGCTAAGGCTAGGTACACGGACATAAGCCCGTCTTTTCCGCTTACCGGCGGCTCTTTGCGGTTCGTTACGGCGTCCACGAAAGATCGGGCTTCCGCGATAAACGCATCGTTGTAGCGGTCAAGGAAAAACCATTTAGGACGCTCGCAGAGAACCCCTTCGGCGGTACTGATCATAGACATATCGATGAGATCGTTTCCGGTCTGAACACAGCCTTTCTCGCAATGGACTTCAGTGCGCTGATCGTAGCCGTACCGGGCGGCCCGGCTGTTGTCGATAACTCCCAGCGCGCCGTTTTCAAACTTCAGCGTCACTACCGCCGTATCTACATCGCGATACTGTTTGATGCGCTCGTCGATAAGCGCCGCGCCGACTGCGTTTACTTCGGCTACCTCGCTTCCCGCAAGATACCGAGCCATGTCAAAATCGTGGATCATCATATCCATAAAAAGACCGCCGGAAACGGCCGTATATTCAAGAGGCGGCGGTTCGGGATCCCGGGAAGAAATCTTGATGAGATGAGGCTTTCCCAATAAACCGGAAGCGACGGTATCTCGTACTTTTTTGTGATTATGATCGAACCGCCGGACAAAACCGATTTGCAGAATAACGCCGGCTTTCTCAACCGCCCGGAGAGCTTCTTTGATACGCCCGATGTCGGTATGAATCGGTTTTTCGCAGAAAATGTGTTTTCCCGCTTCAGCCGCTTGGATAATAAAATCCGCGTGCGTATCTGTGGGAGAACAGATAAACACAGCGTCTATATCTTTGGCGTTCATAACATCCACCGGGTCTTTGCTTACCGCCGGGATGCCGGCTTCCGCCGCCCATGTTTTATGAGCGTCATTCAGCATAGGTTCCGCCAGTCTTACGACTTTTGCGCCCGGAATGGAAGCATTGATATTCCTGCCGTGCAGTTTGCCGATGCGTCCGCATCCGAGCAATCCGATATTCAGTATGTTACTCATATTTTTTCCTTGTTTTTTCCTAACTTAGGAACACAGTTTTTTTGCAAACATCGCGGCGCATTAGGCGCGATCCTGTTCGGGTTCAGTAAGATATTTCAGGCTTGCTTCTATACTGGCCGCAAGTTTGTCAGGAGACAGTTTTTGTACCGCGTCTCCAAAAGGCTCGAAAGAAAAGACGCCTAAATATCCCGCGGACACGAGACGGCGGATAACTTCTTTGTTTTTCATCCGGTCTTGCGGACCAATGAGGACGCGGTGAGCGTCAAGAAATTGTTCAACAGGAATACTGTCCTCAACGCCCGAAATATGAACAAGTCCGGTATAGGCGATTTCGTAGGACGCGCCAAACCCGTCCATGCCGAACATACCTACAGTATCCGGACCGATATAGTGATGAAAGGTATCGAATAAGACGCGGTAGCATCCGTATCCCGACGCCTTAACCGCCTGCGCCGCCGCCGGAAGAGAAGACAGCGAAGATATGCTGAAGCCCAAAGCCTCCACATAACCCGCAATACCGTATTCCGCAAATAAGGAGCCGTATTCCGCAAGGGCATCGACCGTATCGCGGTACTTCTGTTTCGGCGTGCGTGCGTCATCCTGTTCGTTATTCGGACACAGCACTACTGCCGGACAGTCGATAGACGCCGACAGTTCAAGCAAGCGTTTCAGCTCCTCGATGCAAGCCTTTCTGCGGGAAGGCAGATTGAACTTCTGCAAAGCGTTTATCGAGATGCTATCAACCCCTTCGTTTCGGGTAAGGTTCCGCAGGTCTGCGGGTTTAAGCCCGTCTAGGATATCTCCCGTCCTGCCCGGCAAATCGTTGCGGAGTTCTACCTTCGAGATGCCGAGGCGTGCGGCGAACTTTACAAAATCCGGCAGACTCATAGACGGAGAAATAATCCGGTTCAGAGCGAACCTTTTTTTGCACAGCATAAGGACTATCCTTTCCGCGCGTTTTTACGCATATCGATAACAACCGCGCCGACAATAATGAGACCTTCAAGAATTTTCTGACTGTACGGCGAGAAGCCCAGCAGGGTCATTCCGTTCCGCATTACCGACAGCACGAGCGCGCCGATTAACGCGCCTCCGATAGTGCCGATGCCCCCGGAATGAGAAGTTCCTCCGATGGTCGTAGCGGCGATGGCGGTCAATTCGTAGCCGTCAGCCGCGCCGGGGTGAACGCTTCCGACCCGTCCGGCGAATACCAGCGCGGCAAGCCCCGCAAGGAGTCCGCAAAAGCCGTAAATCAAGATGATGTTTTTTCCCACGTTGACGCCGGATACTTCCGCGGCCGTAATGTTACCGCCGATAGCATAGGTATTCTTTCCGAAACGGGTTTTATTCAGCAGAATATAACTTACGCCTACTACCGCCAGATAGATGATAATCGGAATAGGAATATCTCCAACCTTTGAGCCTATGGCGTTCATTGAAGGCGTAAGGTTGCTTACCGGACGAGCGTTTGAGTAGATAAGAGCGAAGCCTCGTACAACCGTCATCATGCCCAGAGTTGCGATAAACGCCGGAATCTTGGTAAACGCGATGAGCGCGCCGTTAATCGCTCCGCATAACGCGCCTATCAACAGCCCCGCCAAAATCGGAATAATGACCGGCAGTTCAGGCATATTCGGATACAGTTTCATCTGCGCCGGAACCTGCGCCAAACTCGCCGCCACAAGCCCTGAAAAGGCAAGCACAGAACCTACAGAAAGATCAATGCCTTTTGCGATGATAACAAAGGTCATGCCAAGCGCCATAATGCCCCAGATAGCCGTCTGGTTCAGAATGTTCAGGACATTGGACTTGCTCAAAAAGGCTGGAGACAAAATGGCGAACACGATGCACATCCCGATAAGGATAAGCAGGATGCCGTATTTTTGCGTAAACTGTTTTACATTACTTGGAAGCATCATTGGTTACTCCTTTTGCTGGTTTCTCTTCTATGGTATTGGTGGCGTAAGCCATCAATTCATCTTGGGTTAAATCGGGGCGGTTATCGATGATGCCGGAAATTTTTCCTTGGTGCATAATCATAATGCGGTCGCTCATGCCCATGATTTCGGGCAGTTCCGAAGAAATCATGATAATGGATTTACCCTCTCCCGCAAGTCCGCTGATAAGCCTGTGTATCTCCGACTTGGTAAGCACATCGATGCCTCGAGTCGGCTCGTCGAAGATCAGGATGTCGGGATTGGTCATCAGCCACCGGGCAACAAGAACTTTCTGCTGATTTCCGCCGGAAAGATTCTGGATGAGCTGTTCCAGATTCGGGGTTTTCACCTGAATCTTTTTCACATAGTCTTCGCAAACTGTTCGCATCTCTTTAGCCCGAATAAGCCTGCCTTTGCCTAGAAACCGAGGGATGTTGCCGATCACCATGTTAAGCTGAATATCCAGCATCGGGAAAATGCCGGACTGTTTTCTGTCTTCGGTAATAAGCGCGATGCCGGCTTTTTTTGCGTCTTCGACGCGCCGGATGTTTACTTCTTTGCCGTCCACAAAAATCTGTCCGCCGGTTTTCTGGCGCACGCCGAAGATAGTTTCCATCACTTCACTGCGCCCCGCGCCGACAAGCCCTGCAACCCCGAGAATCTCGCCTTTACGGACAGTAAAAGAGATGTCTTTGAAATACTTTCTGTGGGATAGATTTTTGACCTCAAGTTTGACGTCTCCTATAGCGCAGGAAATCTTGGGAAACTGGTCTTTCACATCCCGCCCTACCATCATGTTGATCAGTTTTTCTATCTTGAGATCGGCGGTCTTTTCCGTGCCGATGTACGCCCCGTCCCGATACACGCTGACAATATCCGTGATCTGATAGATTTCGTCGAGCTTGTGGGAAATGTAGATCATGCTGACCCCTTTGGCTTTCAGCTTCCGCATGATAGTGAAAAGCTGTTCTACCTCGCGGTTGGTAAGCGCGGAGGTAGGCTCGTCCATAAGGATCAGTTTTGAATTGTATGAAACGGCTTTGGCTATTTCGCACATCTGCATTTTGGCGACCGTCAGTTCCGACATCGGCGTCCGCGGGTCTTCCAGCATATGGATTTCTTCGAGAACCTTCCGGGTCATTTCAATCATCTTTTTGTCGTCGATGAGTCCCAGCCGGGTCTGCGGTTCCCGCCCAAGCCAGATGTTTTCCATGATGGAACGGTGCAAAACCGGATTCAATTCCTGATGAATCATGGAAATTCCCATGTTCAGGGCTTCCGCCGCGGTATAGCGTTCCAACGTTTTTCCGTCGAAGACGATAGTTCCGCTAGTCGGCGTCTGCAATCCGATAATGCACTTCATTAGCGTAGATTTTCCCGCGCCGTTTTCCCCCATCAGCGCGTGAATCTCTCCCGGACGGACTTGCAGATTCACGCCCCGAAGCGCCTGAACCCCCGGAAACGTTTTAACGATGTCTTTCATTTCAAGAATATATTCGCTTGCCATACCGGTTTTACACCCTCCTCTCTGCCGCGGAATTACTTTAAGTAATCGCTCAGATTTTCTTTCGTAATCAGCACGAACGGAACCCAGTTTACCGGCTCAAGTTTTTCGCCTTTGATTGCCCGTACCGCGTAATCCGCCGCGCCCTTTCCCTGACCCGCCGCGTCTTGAAGCACCGTGGCTATAAGACGTCCGTCTTTGACGGCTTGGAGGGCGTCAGGGTTTCCGTCGGTTCCCGCGACCAGCACGCCTTTTCTCCCCGCGCTTTCAAGCGCGACCAGCGCGCCGAGCGCCATTTCGTCGTTGTTCGACGCAATCGCGGTGAGATTCGGGTACGCGGTAAGCCAGTTTTCCACTACCGTTACCGCCTCGTTACGCATCCAGTTTCCGCTCTGTTCTCCCAGAAGCGCGATGTTCGGATACTTTTCTTGAAGCACTTCTTTGACGCCCCGGCTTCTGTCCTGCGCGGCTTCGTGGTTAAGCTGACCCATTAAGATGCAGACGCCGCCGGTTCCGCCCATTTGCCGTCCTAATTCTTCCATCTGGAGCCGCCCCGCGATTACCGAGTCTGAACCGCAGTAGTACGCGCCTTGGGGCGGAGCGGACGTGCCGAAGGGATTGCGGTTGACGTAGATTATCGGGATTCCCGCTTCCTGAGCGGCTCTGGTCATAGGCGGGGACGCGCTGGTATCCACCGGCACAACTACTACCGCTTTGACCCCTTGGGCGATTGCGGTATTCACGTTGTCCTGCTGTCGGGTAACGTCGTTCTGCCCGTCAGACCAGATGATTTCGTATTCCGGCTTGCTCGCGAATTCCGCGGCGAACGCGTCATGCAGATACGAAAGCCATGTGTCGTTAGACTCGCTTCGGGCGAAGGCGATTTTGATCTTCTGGGGCTGACTTCCGGAGCTGGAACTGGAGCCTCCGGAACTCGTACTGCTGTTCGTTTTTCCCTGACAGGATGCAAATATCATCACTACTGCCAGACCTACCATTGCTTTTTTCATTTTCTAAGCCTCCTAAAATATTTTTAAGTTTTTTAAATCTTAGATTTAAAAAACTTAGATTTAAAAAAACTAGGAACCGTTGAATTCCTTTACCGCGTCAACCATTGCCGCGATGTTGGCAATCGGTATGTTCGCTTGAATATTATGAACCGCGCTGAACACATACCCTCCGCCTTTGGAGAAAATCTTGAGCCGCTCTAGCGTTTCTTTCCGCACGTCTTCTGGCGCGCCGAAAGGCAGAGTCTTCTGCGTATCCACGCCTCCTCCCCAAAACAGTATATCTTTTCCATAGGTATTCTTCAAACGCTGAGGCTCCATGCCTTCCGCGGAACACTGCACCGGATTAAGCGCGTCAATGCCGGCTTCAATCATATACGGAATGATAGGAAAGATGCCTCCGCAACAGTGTTTAATTACTTTCCACTTTGTATTACCGTGTACCCAATCGGTAAGCCGTTTGTAATGAGGCATATACATAGTCTTAAACATTTCGGGATTTATCAGAGGGCCGTTCTGTCCGCCGAAATCCGTTCCGCAGATGTACGCAACGTCAATGCTATCGCCGAAAGTTTCAAAATACTTTTTGAAACTTTCTATCGCCCGATCAATGACGATTTCAAAGACTTCATGCACATACTCAGGATAGAGCAGAGGCGCGGTGTACCAATCCGCAATACTGCGGATGCCCCGGGGCTTACGGAGGTTCGGACCGGGGATATTGTTCGCGTCTCCCAGTCCGAAGTATCCCGGACTTGCCTGAACCGCCCGCTCAGAGCCGCGGTACGCCTTCATCCGCTGTTTATGAAACTCGATCATAGCGTCGGAAACGACCGGGAAATCCTCGGCTTGTTCGCGGGGATCAGCCTTATCTTCGTCGAAAGGAGGCGACCGCTCAAGGTTATCGAAGTAGAAACCGCCTTTCGGCAGATATCCGCTGGGTTCCGCGGAGGCGTCGCCGCAGGGATAGATATAGGTTCCTCCCTTCTCATCGGTTTTCAAGACGCAGTCGCCCGGAATCAGTACGGTTTCGCCGAGATAGGTCCATGTTTTCCAGTTTTCGTTGACGTTGCCGAAGGTATCCCCGTAAGGGTCCAATTCCTGCACGTCGCATCCCATGAGGTTCATCAAATCTTCTTCCATAATACCGACCATCGTGGACATATCCTTGATTTTGATAGGATGGTCCGGCAGTCCGTAATGCCGGCGGAGTTTTCTCATCGTATCAGCGTTGATGTTTGAACAGCAGAAGTTGCCGAAATCAACCGGTACTTTATCAGCTTCTTTGTGGGCGAAAGCCGCCTGCACTCTTTCTTTGGAAGTCATATTTCTCCTCTATGGTAAAATACAGAATATACCTGTTTTTTAAGAGTGTCAACAAAAATTTTCGCAAGTTTTTAAATTTTTCAAAAAGTATCTGAAATTTTCAGATACTTTTCTATATATTCCTTTTGAGCTATTGACAGCTTTATGTTTTGTATGCTACGCTATTTTAAACGCATCAGGCGGAAAAAAATGCAGAATTCTTTTGACAGCCTGAAAATTATAAGATATACTTTAATTGCATCTGAAATTTTCTGAAAATTTCAGAATACCGGGTCCCGTATATTTCAGCCTATGAAAAGGAGTTGAATCAATGCAGTTCCATCATAAACCCCCTTTTTCCCGAGGGTATACAGCCTTAGTAAGCCGAAGCGGACCTACCGCGGATATGCTTATGGATTTCGGCGTCTTGGTTCTCAAGCCGGGGGAAGAGTGGACATCTTCCAGCAAAACCGACGAGCAATGTTGGCTCCTCGCCCGGGGATTAGCGGAAATCGCTTGGGACGGCGGACGGCAAACCATCGAAAGACCGAACCTGTTCGATTATTCGCCCTGGTGCCTTTCGGTTCCCCGAAACAATACGGTGTCCCTCAAAGCGGGAAGCCGCGGGGCGGAATTTTACTATACCGCAACCGATAACCCCAAAGACTTTGCGTCCAAGCTCTACACCCCCGAAGAATGCCGCAGTGAATTCCGCGGGGAGGGAACCATGCGGGAAACCTCAACCCGCATCGTGCGGACCTGTTTTGACGACGCCAATCGTAGCGAGTCAAACTTGGTCATCGGCGAGGTCATCGGCGTACCGGGCAAGTGGTCAAGCTATCCGCCTCATCATCACCCTCAGCCGGAGATATATCATTACCGGTTCCTGCCTGAACAGGGATTCGGACTCACCGCAATCGGCGATACGCCTTATATCATCAAAGATAAGGACACCATCCTCATCAGAGAAGGCGAGGTTCATCCCCACGTTACCGCCCCGGGGTACGCTATGTGGTATCTCTGGGCGATTAGACACCTCGACGGCGCTCATTACGGACCGGCGACCAATACGCCTATCTTTGCAGATGAACACAAGTGGGTGACAGGCGGCGAAAACAACATTTGGCAACCCGCCAGATAAGGAGATACTATGGGAAAAACAATTCGGCTGACTATGGCGCAAGCCCTGGTACGGTTTTTAGACAATCAGTACCTCGAATATGACGGAAAAGAACATAAATTCGTCAACGGCGTATTCGGCATATTCGGACACGGCATTGTGGTCGGCCTCGGGGAGGCTCTTGCCGCGGGGGATCACAGCCTGCGTTTCTATCAGGCGAAAACCGAGCAAGGCGCGGGACATACGGCAATCGGCTACGCCAAACAGAATAACCGCCTTCGCATCATGGCAGTAACCAGCTCAATCGGTCCGGGCGCGCTGAATATGGTGCCGGCCGCGGGGACGGCTACGGCGAACCGCCTGCCGGCGCTGTTTCTCCCGGCTGACGCCTACGCCTGCCGCCAGCCGGACCCGGTTCTACAGCAGATAGAGACGCCCCATGATTATACCAGTACCGCAAGCGACGCGTTTCGGGCGGTCAGCCGGTATTGGGATCGGGTAAATCGTCCTGAACAGCTTATGATCGCCATGATCAACGCGTTTCGGGTACTCACTGATCCCGCGGAAACCGGCGCGGTAACAGTAGCCCTGCCCCAAGATGTGCAAGGCGAAGCATACGATTACCCCGAAGAATTTCTTGTCCGGCGAGTGCATCGCCTTGAACGGCGGATTCCGACTAAAGGACAGATTCAGCGGACCGCGGATATGATCCGAGCCGCCAAAAAACCGCTGGTAATCTGCGGCGGAGGCGTACGCTATTCCGGCGCGGCAGACGAATTGGGAAAATTCTGCGAAACCTTCCATATTCCAATCGGCGAGACTCAAGCCGGAAAAGGAACGGTCCTTTGGGATCATCCCTGCAATCTTTCAGGCTTGGGAACTACCGGCAGTCTTGCGGCAAACAAGGCGGCTAAAGAAGCGGACCTCGTCATCGCGGTAGGAACCCGGCTGGGAGATTTTACCACGTGTTCAAAATGGATTTTCCAAAATCCTGCGGCTCGTTTCGTCGGGATCAACATCGCTTCTTTTGACGCGTATAAAATGAACAGCGAACCTATCGTAGCCGACGCGAAGCTCACCCTTCAGGCTCTGATTGACGCTCTGCCGGGATATACCTCGGGTTGGGGCGGTAAAATCGGGGACCTGAAAAAAGAATGGAACGCCGAGGTAGACCGCCTCTACCGTCTGGAAGACCCCGCGGGGTTCGCCCAAGTCCGCGCGCTGGGCGAATTGAACGAGCGTCTGCTTCCGCCGGACGCCATCGTAGTAACCGGCTCAGGCTCTATCCCGAGCGATATGCAGAGAGTATGGCGGACTCGGGTCCGGGACACCTACCATGTGGAATACGGCTTTTCCTGCATGGGCTACGAGGTCGCCGCCGGATTAGGCGCGAAAATCGCCGAGCCTGACCGGGAAGTAGTCGCGGTCATGGGAGACGGAGCCTATACCATGCTTCATACTGAACTGCTCACGGCCGTTCAGGAAGGGCTGAAAATCATTGTAGTTGTTTTGGACAATACCGGCTTTCACTGTATCGACAATCTCCAACACAGTCAGGGCATCATCCATTTCGGCAACGAGTGGAAAACGAGAGATAAACAGAGCGGCCGGCTGGAAGGGGCATTGGTATCGGTAGATTACGCCAAAAACGCGGAAAGCTGGGGGGCTGTGGGGTTGAAAGCCTCTAACGCCGCTGAACTGCGGACCGCTATGGAGAAAGCCCGTTCTCTGGATAAGCCGGTACTTATTGACGTGAAGGTAACGCCCAAGTCCATGACCTACGGCTACGAATCATGGTGGCGGGTTGGAACCGCGCAGGTTTCCGCCAATCCTGAAGTGGAAGCCGCGGCTCAGGCGATGTCCGCGGAAATCGTCAAGACGAGAAAGTTTTAAGGAGCGTATATGGCAGTTAAACTGGGAATAGCTCCTATCGGCTGGTGCAACGACGATCTACCGGAATTGGGCGCGGAAAATACCTTCGAGCAGATTATCAGCGAAATGGCTCTCGCGGGATTTGAGGGAACCGAGATCGGAAACAAGTACCCCAAAGACACAGCGGTCCTCAACAACGCGCTGAAACTCCGAGGGCTTACCGTCTGCAACGCATGGTTCAGTTCCTTTCTGACCACGAAACCCTACGCCGAGGTGGAAGCGGAGTTTATTAAACATCGGGATTTTCTCCACGCTCTGGGAGCTCGGGTCATCGGAGCGTCGGAGCAGGGTCGCTCGATTCAGGGGCAGAACAAGCGCATCTTCGAGGAAAAGCCTCTTTTCACCGAAGATGAATGGAAACGCCTCTGTCAGGGACTCAACAAGCTGGGGAATCGCGCCGCCGAAAAGGGTATGAGCCTTACCTTTCATCACCACATGGGAACCGGCGTACAGACCGCCGCCGAGATTGATCGGCTTATGGATAATACCGATCCCGCTCTGCTGGGGCTGTTATACGATACCGGTCACTTGGTCTTTGCCGGAGAGGATCACATAGCGGTACTGAACAAGTGGATAAGCCGCATCCGCCATGTACATCTCAAAGATATGCGCGCTCATATCCGCCGGCAGGCGGAGACGGAGAAGTGGTCGTTCCTTACCGCGGTAAAAAACGGCGTCTTCACAACGCCGGGAGACGGGAGCGTAGATTTTACGCCGGTATTCGCCGCGCTGAAAAAAGCGGATTACGCCGGCTGGATAGTGGTAGAGGCTGAACAGGACCCCGCTAAAGCCAATCCGCTGGAATACGCGATCAAAGCGAGGAAGTATATCCGGGAAAAAGCCGGAATATAACCATTCATCGCGTACGCGGTGAAAATCCTTTAGGAGAAATTTAGGAGAATACTATGAGTAAAGCCTTGCAAGAAATGACGTTAAAGAGTCCCACCGAGTTTTGGAACGATTCCTGCTCGGTCGCCGAATTGACTGACGCCATCAGTTACGGCGCCAGCGGAGGCACCAGCAATCCCACTATCGTAGGGCAGGTTCTGAAAAAAGAACTGGAAACATGGAAGCCGAAAATTGCGGAACTCATCAAGAACCATCCCGCGGCTGACGAGGACTTCATCGCATGGAAAACCGTGGAAGCCATAACCGTGAACGCCGCGAAACTGCTCAAACCCATCTACGATAAGAGCAAAGGCAGAAACGGACGGCTTTCCATCCAGACCAACACCAAGTTCTACCGGGACGTGAAATCAATCGTAGAACAGGCGGTTTACTTCGATACGCTGTACCCCAACAATAATATCAAACTGCCGGTTACTAAAGCGGGAGTTGAAGCCGTCGAAGAATTATCTTACCGAGGCGTCAGCGTCAACGCTACGGTATCGTTCACCGTGCCTCAGTGCATCGCCGTAGCCGAAGCGGTTGAGCGGGGCATCAAGCGGCGCGAACAAGAAGGAAAGGACGTTTCCCTTATGAGTCCGGTCTGCACGATTATGGTAGGACGTTTGGACGATTGGCTCAAGATAATCGCTTCAAAGAAAGGCGTTATCACCGATCCGGGCTATCTGGAATGGGCTGGGGTAGCCGCGGCGAAAAGAGCCTATCGTCTCTTTAAGGAACGTGGCTATCGGACCCGCCTGCTCAACGCGGCGTACCGCAATCATTTCCACTGGTCTGAGTTTATCGGCGGCGATATGTCCATGACCATCCCTTACGAGTGGCAACAGAAGTTCAACGCCAGCGATGTGGAAGTGAAGAACCGCATCGGCGATCCGGTAGACCCCAAAATTATCGCGGAGCTGGAAAAGAAATTCCCCGATTTCCGCCGCGCTTACGACGAGAAAGGCATGACTCCCGCTGAATTCGATGGTTTCGGCGCAACCCGCCGGACCCTGCTTGCCTTCCTCAAGAGTTATGATGAACTTGCCGGAATCGTGCGGAGCATCATGATCAGCGATCCCGACCTAAAAGGAGAATAAGGAAGTCCACATGAAAAAATTGAAATTGTTTATCAACGGGCAGTTTGTTGAATCCAAAACAGATACCTATAACGACGCCTACAATCCCAGTACCGGCGAGGTAATCGCCAAAGTGCCTTGCTGTACCAAAGAAGAGGTGGAGCAAGCCATCGCCTCGGCGAAAGCGGCTTTCCCCGGATGGTCAGCGACGCCGGCGGCAAAGCGGGTGCAGATACTTTATAAACTGCGGGATTTATTGGATCAGCACATGGAGGAGCTTACTCATCTGGTAGCCTTTGAAAACGGCAAGGCTTGGGAAGAAGCTCAGGGAGACGTGCTGAAAGCGAAAGAAGGCACCGAGCAGGCTATTGCCGCTCCCTCTCTGCTGATGGGCGAAAGCCTTGCGGACGCTTCAAGCGGCTTTGACACGGTATTGTACCGGGAACCGGTAGGAGTATTCGCCGGAATTGTGCCGTTTAACTTCCCCGCCATGATCCCTATGGGCTGGATGACGCCTATCTGCATCGCCTGCGGCAATACCATTGTTATCAAAGCCGCGACCTTTACTCCTCAGAGCTGTCTGCGTATAGCGGAACTCTACAAGGAAGCCGGACTGCCCAACGGGGTTATCAATGTCGTCACCTGTTCGCGTAACGAAGCGGAGATATTCCTCGCTCACCCGGACATCAAAGGCGTCAGCTTTGTCGGCTCTACCGCGGTCGGTCTGCACGTGTACCAGAACGCCGCCAAAAACGGTAAACGAGTACAAGCCCTCTGCGAAGCCAAAAATCACGCGCTGGTACTGGAAGACGCGCCTATCAGCCGAACCGCCGCGGGCATCATCAACGCTTCCTTCGGGTGCGCGGGCGAGCGTTGTATGGCTCTGCCGGTGATTGCGGTACAGGAAAGCATCGCGGATAAGCTCGTGGCGGCTATCGTGGAAAAAGCCAAGCAGATCAAAGTCGGTCCAGCCTACGATAAGACTACCGTCCTGGGACCAGTGGTAAACGAAGGACACAAAAACTTCGTGGAAAACTGGATACAGAAAGGCATCGACGAGGGAGCGAAAGCCGTACTTGACGGTCGGGGCGTCAAGGTTCCGGGCTTTGAGAAAGGCTTCTATATTGGACCTACCATTCTGGATCACGTTAAGCCCGGTATGACCGTTGGGGACAACGAGGTTTTCGGTCCCGTACTCTGCGTCAAGCGGGTAAAGGATTTCAAAGAAGGGCTTGCCTTGATGAACGCCAATCCTTTTGCCAACGGCTCGGTGATTTTCACGCAAAACGGCTACTACGCCCGTCAATTCGCTCGATACACCGACGGCGGCATGGTCGGGATCAACGTCGGCATCCCGGTTCCTATCGGTATGTTCCCCTTTACCGGTCACAAACGCTCTTTTTTCGGCGACCTCCACTGCTTGGGCAAAGACGGCTACCGCTTTTACACCGAAACTAAGGCGGTCACTTCCCGCTGGTTTGACGAGGAAGAGTTGAAAAAGGAAAAGGTAAGCACCTGGGACGGTACAATATAGAGCGCAAAAACGTGGATATAGGGCGGTGTGAGAATGACCCAGCCGCTACATCCCGAACCGCCGCGAGTCAAGGAAGCGTATACAATCCAGTCTGTTATGCGAACTAAAATCCCTTCCGAAGCGTCCGCCACAGATGGCGGGCGTGCCATTTTTAAAGCCCCAATCAATGCGAGTATTGACCATATAATTTTATTATACTTCTGTTTTAAAGCCGGTAATTTTACCGTATACATTATTAAACAAACCGTTGAAAATATTATTCCCATAAAAAGGCAGACGAAAAATTGTAATTTTGTCTTTTCCACTGAAATCATTACCTTTCCCATAAAATCGACGTATGCGGAAATAGTATTGGGTATATTGGTATACAGCATTGGTACAACAATAATGGGAATAATGTTTAAAACAAAAGAAACGATTAACAAAGCCATAATTTAATCTCCATTATAATAAGCCTATTTTTATTTTTTTTATCAAGCCATTTAGAGGATTTTTGAGAAAAATTTAAGGGAAAATAGCGCATAACCGGATTTATTTTAGGCGATTTCTTCTTCGGGGATAGGATGCCCGGAGATGCGCGCCAATCCCGCAAGGGTGTCTTCGAGCGCGGATTTTTCGTCAGTCTCCTGCCTGAGAAAGGTTTCAATAGCCTCGTGTTTCTGAATGGCTTCGTCAATGTTCGGATTCGAGCCGGCGTGATACGCGCCGACATT
>JAIRPH010000211.1 GCA_031257135.1 Spirochaetaceae bacterium | reverse complement strand
CCCCCCCCCCCCCCCTATGTCTAAAATTTGCTTTGGAAGTCGGGGGAAGCGGAAATTTTCCCGCTGTCGCTTATTTTTTACCTAAAATATATGTGCTTCCTCTAATCGTTGTATTTTTATGTTTTTTAGATAAATTTTTTCTTTTTCCTCGGAAATTCAGGAGGCTCCAGTCTATTTGTGGCACGGATAGATGGAGTCTCCGTTTTTATAGCTTTACCTGCATAGATCATGTGATAATCGGCAGATTCTATGTTGTAAAGATAGATTTTTATATGCTTTTAGTGAAGTAAACCGATGGTCGTTGACTATACTCTTCACAAAAGCGGTTTTTTAGGAGAAATAGATGAAAAAGCTATTTTCTATCATGGTCCTGATGGCTCTTGTTGGAACCGGTTTGTGGGCTGAGGAGTGGCCTCCCAGTCAGTATACCGATGCCAACGGCGTTGTTCCCTACAAACTTAACCTTCAGGAAAGTCCCCTATCCGTGGTCAATGCCGCAACAGACGGGCTTTTCGGCTCCGATATTGACGACTACATTGACGTTACCGATTGGAGCAATGTCGAGTACGACAAGCTCTTCCTTTTCCTCGGCGGCGCCGCCAATAATGGTGACAATAATAGTGTTGCAGGGAATTATCAAGGCGGCTTGGCGACAAAGCTGGGAAGCAGTCATTTGGGCTTCTATTACAGCGGGAACATCTTCAATGGTGGAGGCTACAATAACGGTGAAACCGGCAGTGCGAAACATACTGAAGGTACGGCAACTTGGGATAATTCTCTTGCAGTTGTCTTCGGTAACGAAGGCATCGGGGGCATCCGCTTCGATATGATGTTCAATAACGCACTCTTTAAAGATACCAACACAGGCGATGGCGATAGTAAAACATCTGAGAGTGACAACCATTTAGTGACCAGCCTCCAGTGGGGAAAAGCCTTCGGCGATTTAATCCCGAAAGTAACCCTGGGTTTCCAGTGGCCCAAGTACAACAATGGAGAGACTGCCGCCGGAAAAACCGAAGATTGGAAAAACGCCCAGGTGGGATTCAAGCTGGACCTGAAATTCCGCGACTTCGGCGGCGACTATCAGGCGACCATTGATTTCGGTACCACCCAAAAAAATACCGACAATAAAAAAACTACAACTACCGGATTTTTCCACAATGATCTTAACCTGCATTATACTTTTACATGGAATGTGGATGAAAAAATTGCCGTTAAGCTCAAGCCTATGCTGAACCTTCAATTTGGACTTGCTGATAACAAGACAACGTTTGATGGCAACAGTGACGACGGTATGCCCGCCGGCTATTTCTCGATTTCGCCCGGCGCCGCAATCGGCGGTATGTACGCATGGAAGCCCACTATTAATCTGTACGGCGGAGTTACTGTCGCTATTCTTGACTTTAAAACAGGCTGGCTAACTGACACGGGAACTGATAAAACACAGTCCCTATGGTCTGTTGCTGGTCTAACAGCGGTAACTCCTTCGCTTGGTATTCAGATTAAGCCTCTTGAAGCCTTTTCTATCGAGGCGGGCTTGGATAGCGTAGTCGATGTAAGTAACGGCAGTTGGCACTTTGACTTCAGCAATATTGGCGGACGCTTGGCGTTTACCTTTAAACCCGGCGCACGGGGTTCAGCTCAGTAAGTAACCTATATGCTACCATAAAAGATGCGGATAAATACTATCCGTATCTTCTTTATTAAAAGTTAGTTAATACTAAATATAGAAAATCGAGAAAATAATACAAAAAATTTCTTGACAGTATTAAGGTTTAAACATATAAATAGAAATGGTTTTAGATATTCAAGTATTACCGGAAATAATTTTCTTGAAAATATTTAATATATACTATGAACAGGGATAATTCTGGGCGATGCTATTTTGATTGGGCCGCTACCGCGCCGCCTGATTATAGTAGCGTGAACGTTCCTTTTGGGAATCCTTCGTCCCGGCATCGGGAAGGGAGGGAAGCCCGGGAAGCTCTGGAATCCGCCCGAAGCCGGTGCGCCGCAGTATTGGGAGTAGCCTCTGAGTATATCTATATTACCTCAGGGGGGACGGAATCAAACGCGCTGGCTCTTCACGCGATGCTTTTACGGCAATCCGGCGGAGTTATCCTCGCGTCGTCTGCGGAACATCCGTCGGTGCGGGAAAATTGTCTGATCCTTGAACGCCTTGGGAAACGGGTCGGTTTTATCGGCGTTGAGCAAGACGGCAGAGTCAGCCCGGCTACGCTGGAAAACGCGCTGGAAAAACATCGGGATGCGCGGTTCGCCGCTATTATGGGGGTTAATAACGAAACCGGCGCGAAAACAGACCTTCCGGCTTTGGCGCGAATTCTCAGGGATAAAAGGATACATCTGCATTGCGATATGGTGCAAACCGCGGGCAAAGTTCCGGCGGATGTGACCTATGCGGATTCAGCATCCCTAAGCGCGCATAAATTAGGAGGACCTCGCGGGATGGGTCTGCTCTATCTTCGGAAGCCTCTGAATCCTATCTACGCCGGAGGCGGACAAGAACGAGGGATCAGACCGGGAACCGAAAACGTCGCCGGGGCTTTTGCTATGGCGGATTGTCTGGAACGCCGCCTCAACGCTGAGACAGTACAAGCCGAATATCACAAGGCTTCGGAGCGGTTCAGCCGGCTTATCCGAGGGCTTCGGCTCATTCCGGGATGCCGGCTCATTCCCGAAGACCGGCTCGACGAAGACCAGCGGTTCTCGCCGTATATCCTGCAAGCCGCTTTCAAGCGTATTCCGGGAGAAGTAATGGTCCGAGCTTTGGACGATGCAGGATTCGCAGTGTCTACCGGCTCCGCCTGTTCAGCGTCGTCTCAGGAGCGTCCGGTTCTTGCCGCTATGGGCGTAGATAAGCGAACCGCGCGCGAAGGAATCCGGGTGTCTCAGGGATGGTCAACTACTATGGAAGAAATAGACCGGCTCTTGGAGGCTTTGACGGATATTATCAGCCGGTTCGGTTTTGGAGAACCATAAAATAGATGGAAACAACTTATCTTTTAAAATTAGGAGAGCTTACGCTGAAAGGAGAGAACCGGCGGAACTTTGAAAACGTCCTGAAACGGAACCTCCTGACTTTGCTTCAAGGGACAGGAGCGAAGGCGGAAACGGCTCAAGGACGATTTTATGTGCATTGCCCGGAAGAGGCTCAGGACGCCGTTGAAGACGCTTTGAATCATCTGCTGGGCATAGCCGGGTGGGCGAAAACCCGGGTTGCCGAGAAAACCGAATCAGCGGTTCTTCGCGCCTGCGCCGAAGAGGGGAAACTCCTCTTCCAGCAGGGAATACGGACATTCAAAATCGAAGCCCGCCGGACGGATAAACGGTTTCCTTTAGATTCCTACGGGATTATGAGCAAAGGAGGCGAGGCGGTTTTGGAGGCGGTTTCCGGTTTAGCCGTTGACGTGCATACTCCTCAAGGGCTTATCGAGGTTGAAATCCGGGAAAAAGCCTATATTTACGCCGGCGCGAAGAAAGGACTCCGGGGCTTGCCGGTAGGAACGGCCGGACGGGGAATGTTGCTGTTGTCCGGCGGCATTGATTCGCCGGTTGCGGGCTACTTGATGGCGTCCCGGGGTATGCATATTGATGCGGTATATTTTCATGCTTATCCCTACACTTCGGAGGAAGCCCGGCAAAAGGTAATTGCCCTTGCGGATATACTGGGACGGTACACTCTGGGAATCAGGCTGTATACGGTGAGTTTCACCGAGATACAGCGTACAATAAAAGCGTCCGCTCCTGAACCGTGGCTTACGGTACTCTTGCGGATGGCGATGATGGAATGTGCGGAACTGCTTGCCCGATACCGGGAGGCTAAATGCCTCATCACCGGCGAGAGCCTTTCCCAAGTAGCAAGTCAGACCGTAGAAAACATCGCCTGTACCGAAAGCCGGGTAACATTGCCGGTTCTTCGTCCGCTTATCGGCACAGATAAAGAACAGATTATCCGCCTCGCCGAATCTCTGGGAACGTACAAAATATCGATTTTGCCCTATCAGGATTGTTGTACCTTATTTAGTCCGGTTCACCCTATTTTGCGGGGCGACCTTGCGGAAGCCGGACAGCTCTACCAAGGGCTTGAGCTGTCCGGCTTAATCGAAAAGGCTCTGCGGGAACGGGTTATGGAAAAACGCTCGTTTCCGCAGGCTTTACAAGCTAGGCGTTTTTCATAGCCGTTACATACCGGGGGAGCGCGGCCGCGTCCAGTTCGGCGAGAACGGACAGCTCGGTTTCCTTATCGAAGAACCGGGCTTTGTCCATTTTGGGAGCAAAGTTGGAGACATCTCCTACCTTGAATTTATAGATAGGTTCGGTTCGGGCGCAGAGGGGCTGGTTACTGCCGGTATTAAGCCAGAGGGTGGTATCCGCGCCGAGCGGCTCGACAACGGTAACGCTCAAAGGCATATTATTTTCCGCGGACGGTTTTTCCTGATAGATCATATCTTCCGGGCGGATACCGAAGAACACTTCTTTACCTACATATTTCTTGAGGTACGGAACGTGTTCGGCTATCGGTTTTACCGTAAAGGAGCTTTCTTCTAAGGCAAGGTCGCCGCCTTTTTCCACGACTTTGACGGTCAGGAAGTTCATGGGAGGAGAGCCGATAAAGCCGGCAACAAACTTGTTCGCCGGATGGTTGTAGAGGTACAGCGGGGACCCGATTTGCTGGACTTTTCCGTCTTTCATAACGACGATTTTATCCGCCATCGTCATGGCTTCGACTTGGTCGTGGGTGACGTAGATCATGGTGGCGTTAAGCCGGTGGTGCAGTCCTGAAATTTCGGCGCGCATCTGAACCCGGAGCTTCGCGTCCAAGTTGGAAAGGGGTTCGTCGAAGAGGAAGACCTTCGGATTACGGACTATTGCCCGTCCCACAGCCACGCGCTGACGCTGACCGCCTGATAAGGCTTTAGGCTTGCGGTCGAGGAATTTCTCGATGTCCAGAATCCGCGCGGCTTCGTGGACTCGGCGGTCAATTTCGGCTTTGTCAACTTTCTTGATTTTAAGACCGAAAGCCATATTATCATATACGCTCATGTGGGGATACAGGGCGTAATTCTGGAACACCATAGCGATATTCCGGTCTTTCGGCGGGACGTCGTTCATCAGTTCGCCGTCGATTAGAAGCTCTCCTTCGGAGATGTCTTCCAAGCCCGCGACCATGCGGAGGGTGGTGGATTTACCGCACCCTGAAGGTCCTACAAAGACGCAGAATTCTTTGTCTTCCACGGTGATGTTGGCATTTTCCACGGCTCGGACATTGCCTTCATACACTTTACAAATAGCTTTAAGCTCTACTTTTGCCATATACGGCGCCTCCCTATAATGGGTTATTTTATAATTTTCAGTATATACGATTTTTTCAAAATATGTCAAGAAAAATTTTTAGCCATTAGGGTGTAGTCCGGTCAAAATAGCCCTTAGTACACTCTTACATATATGGAGGTTCTATGGATTATAGTTATCAGTCTGGTATTATAAACCGCAGGGAAGTGAAGCCGTTGTTGATGAAAGCCTACGAAGTGCTTGCCTCCTATCAGCAGGCGGCTGACTGCATGGTAGCGGTGATGGATCAGGCGGGACGCCCTGTGGAAATCGTGCCGTATAAAGGCAGACCGTTCTTGTGCGAGCTGTGCAAAAAACACTGTCAAGACGTTTCCCGGGTCTGGGGAGAACGGGAATATCCCTGTAACGATATGCATACCGAAAGTATGTTTGAAGCTCATCGCGTCGGCGGAACCTATATTTATACCTGCGAGTTAGGGCTTATCTTTTGGAGCAGTGTGCTGTATTCTGGCGGACGGCAGGTAGGCGCCATCAACGCGGGGCATATACTTCTTGATCCTCAAGAAGCGGTCCATCGGATCAGCGCGATGAGCAGAGGCGCGGTATCCGAGGCGGAAGCTCACGGCTATATCACAAAAAGCCGCTCCGGAACCTACGAAGAGATAAAAGCCCTTGCTCAGATGCTCGGGTTTTGCGCGGAACAGATTTCCACCGGTATGCCTGAACCGCCGGTTGAGACCCTGACGAAATCCTCCGCGAAGCCGCCGGCAGGCAGGATGCAAAAGGCGGAAAAAAAGCCCGCGGCATATCCGCTGGACAAGGAACGGCTTCTCCTTGCGGCCCTCCGGCGCGGGGATTATGAGAACGCCCGGAAGATACTGCGCGAGCTTTTAGAAGGCATCGTCGTTTCCAAGTCCGGCAACTTCGAGTTCATCCAGCTTAGAGCTATAGAACTGGCGGTGATCCTCTCCAGAGAAGCCTTGCGAGCCGGGCGGGAAAAAGATTCCGCCGAATACCGGACGACTTTGGAGGTCAACAACCGGTATCTCAAAAAAATTCAGGAGTCGAAAACCCTGGGCGAACTCATAGATATTCTGTACGGCATCGTCGATTGTATCGGCGGGCAGATTTTTTCGTTCCAAGGGATACGTCACGCCTCGGCGTTGCGGAAAGCGGAGCGGTTTATCTGGGAACACTACACCAGAAAGCTCAGTTTGCAGGAAATTGCGGAGGTTTCTGGACTGTCGGCATCCTATTTTAGTAGTATATTTAAAGAGGAGATGGGGGAAAACCTTTCCAGCTATCTCAACCGGCTCCGGGTGGAGAAGGCTACGGGGATGCTTACCGAAACCGACTTGTCTCTGAACGAGATTTCCGGAGCCTGCGGTTTTGAGGATCAAAGCTGGTTCTCAAAGATATTTAAAAGTTATATCGGCGTAAGTCCCGGCAAATATCGGGAGCAGGGCGTCGGCGTCTATGCTGATTGTCAAAGTAACGCCGGTATATTACAATAAAGTACAATACAAGAAGGAAGGTATCATCCATTATTGATAATAACAAACTGTTAAGGGGTCAGCTCGTATGAAAGAAAAGAAACAAAAAAACAGCGTCAACGCCTCAAGCCGGACTGATCCTATCTTGCTCAAGGCATACAAAATGTTGACGGTATACGCTAAGGCTACGGGGGCGGTGATATGCGTCAACGATCACAATTATCTGCCCATACCGGAAATCTTTAAAGAGATTGCCGCCGATAAAAACACCTGCCTATACTGCATGAAGCACCGGGCAGGGGCGGAGGCGACGGCGCCTCAGGATTTTAACGCCTGCCCGTGTACTGATATGCACATCAATGGGATAAAAGAGTCCAACCGGTTCCGAGGTTCCTACATCTATATGTGCGATCTGGGCTTCATGTTCTGGACCAGTCCTGTCTATGCGGACGATCGGTTTGTGGGCGCGCTGATAGGCTCAGGTTTTCTCGGAATCGACAGCCGGGAAACCGCGGATCAAATGTACCAGATGGCCGGCGGAACGGTTCCTATCGAGGAAATTAGGGAGAAGCTGTCCTGCTTCCCCAGAGGAGACTCGGAGAAAATCAAGGCTCTTGCGGAGCTTATGCTGATCCTCGCGGAATCCCTCTCTACCGGCAGTGAAGAGTATTACAAAACGATGAAGCGCAGAGCTGAACAGCAGTCCGAACTGTCCGCAAAAATTCAGGAACTAAAGGAGCAGTATCCCGCAGGCGCGCCTTTGCCGGATTATCCGCTGGATAAGGAACGGATGCTCCTCGCCACGCTCCGCCGAGGAGACAATGAAACCGGCAGACGCATCCTCAATGAACTGCTGGCAATCCTGCTGTTTTCCAATCCGGATCAGTTCAAATACATCCAGTTCAGGGCAATCGAATTGGTAGTTCTGCTGTCTCGAACCAATGTGGCTTCAGGCAACACCGAAAAGGTTCTTCTTGAAACCAACAACGAATATCTCAGGCGGATTCAGAAAGCCCAGAATGTGGAGGAATTGACGGACGTGCTTCACAGCATCGTAGAGCGCATGGCCGGACAGATATTCTCGTTCCACGGGGTGCGTCACGCCTCGGCGTTGCGGAAAGCGGAGCGGTTTATCTGGGAGAACTATACCCGCAAGATAAGCCTTCAGGAGATCGCCACCGCTTCGGGCTTGTCCGCGCCCTATTTCAGCACGATTTTTAAGGAGGAGATGGGAGAAAATCTTTCCAGTTATCTGAACCGCATCAGAGTTGAAAAAGCAAGCCGGATGCTCACCGAGACAGACCTGTCTCTAAGCGAGATTGCGGGAGCCTGCGGTTTTGAAGATCAAAGCTGGTTCTCAAAGACCTTCAAACACTACATCGGCGTAAGTCCGGGAAAGTATCGAGGTCAGGGCGGCATGACACAGGAAATTTCGGAAAATAACTTTTCCGCCACCTGCCGCAGACTGATTAAAGAAGAATAACAAAATATATCACAAAATTAAGGAAGACGGCAATGCTTGAATTACAAGAAATTGCGCTGAGTCTGCAATCAGGAAAAGCTCAGGAAACAATGGATTTGATTTCCCGGGCTATTGCAGAACAGTATGCCATCGAAGACATACTAAAATACGGTTTGATCGCTGGGATGGCAGAAGTTGAACGGCGGTATCGGAAAAATGAAATTTTCATCACCGAAGTGCTGATCACCGCCAGAGCCTTAAATATGGGGATTCGGCTCCTCAAGCCGTTTCTGGACGCCTGCGAATCATCCCAAAAAGGAACCGTAGTTATCGGAACCGTCAAAGGAGACATCCAAGAAATTGAAAAAAACCTAATGTCAGTCATGATGCGCGGTATGGGACTGCGAGTTGTCGATTTAGGCGCCGCAGTTACAAGCGAGCGTTTCATCGAAGCCGCGGAACGGGAAAAAGCCTGTATTATCGCCTGTACCGCGGCGCTTACAACCACTATGCCTCACATGAAGGCTTTAGTGCAGGCGGTCATTGCCGCAAAACTGCGGGATCAGGTGAAAATCATGGTCAGCGGCGCGCCGGTAACGGAACGGTATTGTTCGGTCATCGGCGCTGACCTCTACGCGCCGGATGCGGTCAGCGCCGCAGAAATGGCCGAAGCCTATTGCAATTCCCGAACCGCCGGATAAACGCCGGAACGAGACGCAAAATTCCAAAAGTAGAGATAAATTGAAACAAGAAGCCCTTTTCATAAGCGGCTTCTTGTTTTCATGCCTTCAAAATAGCGTTTTTTCCATATATTATTCCTTCAAAAAGCCGTATTCATAGACTTTCGGCTCGATCTTTGACGCCAGCGTCTTTTGTACATTCCGCAGAGTTTTAAGTAGCGCGGTATAGCCTTCGTCGGCAGACTTTGCGTTCATCGCGCCTGAATCTTTGCGCCCCTGAAAAAACTCCCGTATATCGTAAAACGACGCGTTCACGGAAACAGTGTTACTGTTTTTGTGATAATATTTCCACAAGGCTTTTCCCGCAGAAAGAACCGCTTGCGCTTCTGGGCTAAAAATTTTCCCTTTTAGAAA
>JAIRPH010000180.1 GCA_031257135.1 Spirochaetaceae bacterium | reverse complement strand
GATTGAGACGATTTTCCGGTACGCCAACGCCTTTGACCGGGCCGCCGCGCTGGTAAGCGCGGGCAAGATTGACATTAAGCGGCTTATCAGCAAGACTTTTCCGTTCGCCGATGCGATAGAGGCTTACGAGTACGCCGCGGCGGGGCATCCGGATACGGTTAAAGTCATGATCGAACTGCCCTAACCGGCGAGCCGGTTTAACGCAGAGCCGGTTTAACGGATTGACAGATACAAGTTCGGGGATTATTATACTATAAATCTCAATTAGGGAGGGTAACATGGCTATTAGTCTCCAAAAGGGACAAAAAGTTGACTTGACCAAGGACAATCCGGGATTATCGAAACTCATCATAGGGCTTGGCTGGGATACGAATAAATATGACGGCCGGGCTGATTTTGATCTGGATACCGCGGCTTTTTTGCTTACCGAAACAGGAAAAGTATCGGGAGAAAAAGATTTTGTGTTTTACAGCAATCTGAAACATCCCAGCGGCGGGGTCACTCATCTCGGGGACAACCGAACCGGTATAGGAGATGGAGACGACGAGCAAATTAAGGTCGATTTGACGCTCATACCAGGGTCCATTCATAAAATAGACTTTACGGCTACCATCTACGAAGCTGAAGCCAGACGGCAGAATTTCGGGCAGGTCAGCAATGCGTATATCCGGGTGTTCGACGAAGTAAAAAAAATCGAACTCCTGCGCTTTGACTTGGGAGAAGATTTTTCCGTCGAAACCGCAGTAGTAGCCGCGGAGCTGTACCGAAGCGGAGCTGAATGGAAATTCAACGCTATCGGCATGGGTTTTCAAGGCGGATTAGGGGCGTTAGCAACCAACTTCGGCATTGCCGTCGCCTGAGACAGCGGCGGCGCATGATCCGCGCCGCCTTTTACCGGCTTACAAAATCTTCTTCAGTATTTCCAGCCCTTGATCGATCTCCTCGTCGGTAATGACGTAAGGAGGCAGGAACCGCAGGGTATTCGGACCCGCCGAAAGGATCAAAACCCCCTGAGCTAAGGCTGATTCCAGTACGTCCCATGCCGGAGCGTCGATGTCAACTCCAATCATGAGACCTTTCCCCCGAATCTCCTTGATTCGCGGGTGATTCCAAGCGCGAAGTTTATCCTGAATCATCTGTCCTTTCCGGGTAATGTCCGCGAGAAAAGCCGGATTGTTTACGATCCGCAAGACCGCCAGCCCCGCGGCCGCGGCGAGGGGATTTCCTCCGAAGGTACTGCCGTGATCGCTGACCTCAAAGACATCCGCGGCTTTTTCTCCGGCAAGGACCGCTCCTACCGGGACGCCCGCGGAAAGTCCCTTGGCAAGGGTAACAATATCGGGACGTACCTTATAGGCTTCACAGCCGAGGAATGTTCCGGTCCGTCCCATGCCGCATTGGATTTCATCGAACATGAGGAGAATATCCCGGTCCGCGCAAAACTTCGCCGCGGCTTCGATATACGCGGGGCTTTGCGGGAGGATTCCGCTCTCCCCTTGGATCGCTTCGATGAGAAAACCCGCGGTAGCGGTCTTGTCTAAAGCCCTATCCAGCGCGCCGATGTCCCCGGACTGAACGAATCGGAATCCCTCGGTAAAAGGACCGAAGTCTTTGTGAAATTTTTCCTGACCCGTTGCGGAAAGGGTAGTTATGGTCCTTCCATGAAAACTGCCTTTGAGGGTAACAATCGTATGCCGTCCCGGACCGTACTTCTTGAGAGAATACTTCCGGGCGATTTTGCAGGCTCCTTCGTTGGCTTCCGCGCCGGAATTACCGAGAAAAACCTTACGCATCCCCGCGGGGGCGCAGGCGGCGACGAGTTGTTCCGCAAAAGCCGCGGATACGTCGCTCTGATAGTAGTTGCACACATGGTTAAGCCGGGCAGTCTGCTCGGAAATAGCCTTCACCACCGCCGGATGCCCGTGACCGAGACAATTCACCGCAATACCTGAAGTAAAATCCAGATACGGTTTCCCCGCTGTGTCTATAAGCCGCGATCCCTGCCCCCGGGCAAAAGTTACCGGCAGGCGGTGATAAGTATTCATAAAAACGTCATTCATAGTAACCCCTTGTTTCCTAGAAAAAAGAAAAAAATTAGTTTTCGATCATCGTACCGATGCCTTCATCGGTGAACAGTTCCACGAGCAAGGCGTGCGGAAGTCTGCCGTCGATGATATGCGCCTTTTTCACGCCTCCCTCTAAAGCAAGGGTACAGCAGTCGGTCTTGGGGATCATGCCCTTGCTGACGACGCCCGCTGTTTTCAGCCCTTCAAGTTCGGCTTTAGTAAGGGTTTTGATCAGCGAATCCGGGTTCTGGACATCTCTGAGCAGTCCCTGAACATCGGTCATCAGGAGGAGTTTTTCCGCTTTCATCGCTCCGGCGATCTTCGCGGCCGCAATGTCCGCGTTTATGTTCAGGGGCCGACCCGCTTCGGTCCCGATCCCGATGGCAACCGAGGAAACCACCGGAATCGCCCCGGAATTCAGGATATCTTCCAACACCGAGGTTTCAACGGTTTCGATGTCTCCAACGAATCCGAGGTCTTCCCCGCCTGAGACGAGCCGTTTTGCCTGCAACAGACCGCCGTCGATGCCGCAGACGCCGACGGCTCGTCCTCCGCTCTGCTGGATCAGCGCGGTAATATCCTTGTTTATCTTGCCGCAGAGGACCATCTGTACGATTTCCATAGTTTCCTCATCGGTATAGCGCAGTCCCCGGACGAAGCGGCTTTCTTTGCCCACGGCTTTCAGCATGGCGTCGATTTCGGGTCCGCCGCCGTGAACCAGCGCGATTCTAATCCCTACGCAGGACATGAGGATCACGTCTTGGATGACCGCGGATTTAAGTTCAGCGTTGATCATCGCGTTTCCGCCGTACTTAACTACCATCGTTTTCCCCTGATATTGCTGAATATAGGGGAGCGCGCGGACCAGCACTTCGGCCCGGGCGGTATTATCTATATCTTTCATTACCTATATTTATACAATATTACGATTATTTATGCAATGTTTATACAAGGGACGTTCAGCCGTTCATATCCTGATGCCGGATTTTATAAGAAAAAATCCGCGAAGCGGCGCGCCTCATTAAAGGGATACGCATATATGCCGATATTTTTAGCATAATATGGGAGGCTCTAATTGATTAGAGGATGGTATACCGGCGCCAGCGGGATGCGAGCCCAACAGTGGCGGCTGGATGCGATAGCCAATAACCTTGCAAACGTAGATGTAGACGGATATAAAAAAGATATTACGTCTTTTAAAACCTTTCCCGAAATGCTTCTGCGCCGAATGGGAGACGACGGAGTGTTGAAAAACCCTTTCGGAACCGCCGACGTTGCGCCGATTATGGGAAAAATAGGTACCGGCGTGGAACTCAATGAACTCTATACCAGCTTTGAACAGGGAGCGATGAAAGAAACCCAGAGCGATTTCGACCTCGCGCTGGACGGAACCGGCTTTTTTACCGTCCAAACCCCCTGGGGCGAGCGGTATACCCGGAACGGTTCCTTTCAGCTGGGGAAAGAAGGCTGTCTCGAGACCAAAGAAGGCTATCCGCTGTTAGGCGAAAACGGTCCCATCAAGGTGCAGGCGAACAACTTTCAGGTCGATAAAACCGGCCGAGTCTGGGTGAACGCCGCGTATACCGAAAACCCGGCGACCATGGTTTCCAGAGAAGGCAATACTTGGGAAGAAACGACGCTCCTGGACACGCTGAAACTGGTGGATTTCGATATTCCCCGGTATCTTGAAAAGCAAGGCTCCAGCCTGTACCGTTCCACCGACGTTTCCGGGGAAGCTCAGATTATAGAAGCGGACAGCCGCCCCCGAGTGGTTCAGGGCTTTACTGAATCTTCCAACGTAGACCCGGTGCTTGAAATGGTGCAGATGATCGAGGTAAACCGCGCGTATGAGGCTAACCAAAAAGCGATTCAAACCGAAGATACGATGCTGGGAACGTTAATAAATCAAGTAGTGCGGCTTAACTAAGATACAGAGGTAACGAATGGTACGAAGTTTATGGACCGGAGCTTCCGGCATGATAGGTCAGCAGGCTAACATTGATACGATTTCAAATAACCTCGCCAATGTGAATACCACCGGGTATAAACGGATGCGGGCGGATTTTGAAGACCTGTTATATCAGACCGTAAAGACCGCGGGAACTCCCGCTACGGAAGATACCGTAGTTCCGGTAGGGATTCAGATGGGGCATGGGATTAAACTTGCCGACACTCAGCGGCAATTCGGTCAAGGCTCTCCTCAGAACACCGAGAACGCCACCGATATGGCTATCGTGGGCGAAGGCTTTTTCAGGATTCAGATGTACGACGGAAGCTGGGCGTATACCCGGAACGGCGCGTTCGAAATCGATTCTAACGGGCGCATGGTAACGTCTAACGGATATTGGCTTCTGCCGGACGTGGTGATGCCCGAAGGGTTTCTCGCCGAAAAAATTACCGTGTCCAAAGACGGACGGGTTTCGGTGATTGTGCCGCAAATCGACCCTAACGAGCCGGTTCAGGTAGCTCAAATCGAACTGTACCGGTTCCCTAATCCGGTAGGGCTTACCGCGGTAGGCGAGAATCTCTTCAAAGTAACCGAAGCCTCCGGCGGTCCTATGGCGGCGCGCCCCGGATATGACGGCATGGGGCAGATTTACCACAAGTTCCTTGAGATGTCCAATGTATCGGTAGTCCGGGAAATGGTAGACCTCATCGTGGCTCAACGGGCGTATGAGTTTAACTCAAAGACCATTCAGACCAGCGATAATATGCTCGGCATCGCCACCGGTCTGAAGCGGTAGCAAGGCAGGCACGGGATGAGTATAGAAAAGATAGGGTCTTTGTACCAAGACGAAGCCCGGCTGAGTCCGGTTTCCCGGAAAACCGCCGCGCTTAAAGACGCCGGCGGAAGTTTCGCTCAAGTCCTTGATAAGATCGCAGGGGACGAAACCGCGCCGGCGTCCAAAAAACCGAAGATAGACAAAACCGATAAGCTCTACGAACAATGCGAAGCCCTCGAAACGTTTTTAATCAAGAACCTTCTCGACGGTATGCGTAACACCGTTGAGAAATCGGGTTTTATTGACGAAGGCTTTGCCGGCAAAATGTACGAAGATATGCTCTACGACGAATACGCAAAAGAATACTCCAAAAACGCTCATTTCGGGCTTGCGGAATTGGCTTATCTTGAGCTGACCGGTCAGCGGGGAAAGAGCGGTTCCGCGCTTCCTCAGTGAGGGGCGTATTGGGCGTTGTACAGTTGATAATACGCCCCCTGTCGCGCCATCAGCTCTCGGTGAGAACCGGACTCGATAATCCGTCCGCCGCTGACGTACATGATTCGGGAACAGTCTCGAATCGTGGAAAGCCGATGAGCGATGATAAAAGAAGTGCGCCCTCGCATGAGCGTCCGTATGCCTTCCTGCACTAACTGTTCCGTACTGGTATCAATGTTGCTTGTCGCCTCGTCGAGGATCAGAATCCGGGGATTGCTCAACAAGGCGCGGGCAAACGCGAGAAGCTGTTTTTCTCCGTGAGAAACGCCTCCTCCCCGTTCAGCAACCGGCGTATCGTAGCCTTTGGGCAATTTTTCGATAAACCGGTTCGCGCCGATAAGTTCCGCGGCAGTCCGCACTTCCGCGTCAGAGGCGTCCGGTTTGCCGTAGCGGATGTTATCCGCAATCGTGCCGGTAAAGAGAAAGCTGTCCTGAAGCATGATCCCCATTTGACTGCGAAGAGTGTGAATCGTTACGTTCATAATATCCTGTCCGTCAACCAATATCTGCCCTTGTTCTATGTTGTAAAACCGGCTTATCAGATTGACGATAGTAGTCTTGCCGGCTCCGGTAGGTCCGACAAAAGCGATGCTGTCTCCCGGTTCGGCAATGAAGGAAATATCTTTTAAAGTCGTGTAGCCCCGCTCGTAGCCGAAGGTAACGTTTCTGAACTCCACATGACCCCGGATAGGCGGGAGAACCGCGGCATTGGGACTATCCTCAATCGCGACCGGTTCCGCGATGGTATCGAAAATCCGATCCAGATAGCTCATGGCGGTAATAAACGTATTGTAGATGTTCGCAAGATTGATAATCGGTTGCCAGAACCGCCACGCGTAATTTCCCATCACCAGAAGCGTTCCGAAGCTCGCCATAGGATGCATCCGGTACACTCCCGCGATATACACGCAGGAAAACACTACCTGACTGATAGTCTCGGTAGAAAACCATATCGTATTGGAAATATACTGAGCCTTCATCCACTCGGTATTCCGTTCCGTCACAAGCCGATCCAAGATGCCGCTGTTCCGTTCCTGCCGGTCGAAGGCTTGCGTTACCCGCACGCCGTCGAAAGATTCCTGAATATACGCGTTCAGGTTTGAGTTTTTGTTGGACACGCTCTGCCAAGCCCGCCGCTGACGTCCCTTGATAGTCCAGATGAACAACGCCAAAACAGGCAGACCCGCCACGGCAACCGCGGCTAGTTGAGGGTTTACCTTGAACATGAAAAACGCGATAAACAGGATATTCAGAATCTCTATGACGAAGTTCAAAACGCCGTTTGAAAGCGCGTCGGAAACGTTGTTTACATACGGCACGACTCGGACGAAAATTTTTCCGTGAGGGCGGCTGTCATAAAACGCGAAGGGCAGACGCTGTAAGTGAGCGAACAAATCGTAGCGGATGTCATGGATGATATTCTGCCCCGTCCGGGCGACGAGGATGTTGCGGATCGCGCCTAATCCGATGCTGATCACAATAGAGCCTGCCAGAAAAGCCGCCATAGTCAAGAGCAGAGAAACGTCTTTATGAGGAATAGCTTCGTCCAAAGCCCGCTGAATAAACAGGGGCCCCGAAAGTCCGATAAGACTGCCGGCAACGCTCAAGCCCAGAGCCGAAAACATCGTTCCTTTCACCCGCGAAAGATAGAGAAGACACCGCCGCAGATTGAACAGACTTACTTTCTCGTCGAGGTATTCGTCTACGTCATATTTATTGCGTCCCCGGTTCTGTCGCGCCGGATCGGGCTTTTTTTTACTCATCTTGTTTCTCCTCAATATTATTTTGCAGTTTCCAGATGCGATGATAAAATCCCTTGTTCGCGAGAAGTTCTTCGTGAGTTCCCCGCTCGACGATGCGTCCCCGATCCATGACGAGAATGAGATCGGCTCCCCGGAAAGAAGTAATACGCTGGGCGATGATAATTTTCGTACAAGGGTAATCCAGCGCGCGAAGCTGATCCTGAATATAGCCTTCAGTTTCGCTGTCAACCGCGGAGGTGGTATCGTCGAGGATAAGTACCGCAGGCTTTACCGCAAGGGCCCGGGCTAGGGCGATTCTCTGCCGCTGACCCCCGGAAAGTCCTACTCCCCGCTCTCCTACGATGGTTTCATAGCCTTCGCTCATTGCGCTGACGAAGCTGTCCGCGTCGGCTATGACCGCCTGCTGTTTGATCGAACCTGCATCCAAATCCGGCCGTCCGTAGGAAATGTTGGCGTATACCGTATCGGAAAACAGAAAGACTTCCTGCATGGCAATCCCGATGCGCCGGCGCAGAGACGAAAGCGTATACCCTCGGACGTTCACGCCGTCCAGCAGAACTTCTCCGGTATCCGGCTCGTAGAAGCGCAGGAGCATATTTACCAGAACAGTTTTCCCCGCGCCGGTACTCCCGAGAATACCCAGAGTTTTTCCCGGTTCTATCTTGAAATTGATATGCTCTAAAACCGCCGCGCCTTCTAAGGTTAGTCCTACATTTCTGAATTCGACTCTGCCTGCGGGACGGATCAGTTTAATCGCTCCGGGTTTATTGGCGATGCTGGTCTGCGCGTTCAGAATCTCGGTTATCATAGCCGCGGCCGCGTTGAAACGCTGAAAGTCCGCCAACAACAGTCCCATCATGCGGAAAGGCTGAGAAAGCGCCCAAGTAAGGGAAGAAAACGAAAGATATTCCCCCGGAGTCATTTCCCCGCGAATCAAAAACAGCCCGCCGACCGCCAGCGTAATAACGATGAGTATTTGGCTTAGGGCTTCCAAAAGAGGCTGATATTTTGCGGCGATAAGCGCGTTTTCATAGCTGGCGTTCCGATAATCGGCGTTGTGCTTCTCAAACCGCTGTTTCTCGTATTCCTCCCGGGCGAAAGCCTTGACCACCCGGTTGCCGTCGATATTTTCCGTAACCGCGGTACTCAGCTTCGTGAGCTTGTCCCGGAGCAGGACGAACCGAGGTCTAATGCGGCTCATAAACCGGCGGCTTAGATACAGGATAAACGGCGTAATCGACGCAAGACACAAAGCCAGCTTCCAGTTGACGAACATCAGGAAGGTAATCGTAGCGGTAAAAAGAACCACCGCGTCCACAAATTGATAGCAAATCCACGCGACAAAGTGCCTGAGCATATCCAAGTCGCTGGTCATCCGAGTCATCAAGTTGCCGGTGCGTATTTTGTCAAGGAAGCGGTAATCCTGTTCTTGTACAATATCGTACATTCTCCGGCGGATTTCGGTCATGGTTTCGGTGCTTTTGATTTCCATCAGGATCACCATGAGATACCGGAGACTGAGGCGCAAAACCTGAACGCTCATCATCGCCGCCAGCAGGCGGAAAAGCGGAGCGGGATTTGCGGGTATTACCACCTCGTCGATCAGCCGTCTTGCGAGCATCGGATTAATGACAACCATGCCGGCGGTTATGCCGGCTAGGACCAGCCCCGCAATATACGCGCGGCGTTTATCCCCCATATATTCCCAGACCCATTTTAAGTGCGCCATGACCTAAGTATATCAAAACGCCGAATCCGCAGGAAGGGGGGATTCATTTCAGCAGGCTCGCGGACCCGCATACGATGTTTCTCTCTTACGGATTCCAAGCAAAAAAGAATACCCTATAGGTCAACCGCATCTTGTTCCCTCGGGGGTATCCAATCGCCTCCTGTAAAACTTTCCCAGCCTCCTGTAGAACTTTCCCAGCCGCCTGTGGAAACTTCCCAGCCGCCTGTGGAACTTTCCTAGCCTCCTGTAGAACTTTCCCAGCCTCCTGTAGAACTTTCCCAGCCTCCTGTGGAAACTTTCCAGCCGCCTGTAGAACTTTTCTAGCCTCCTGTAGAACTTTTCCAGCCGCCTGTGGAAACTTTCCAGCCGCCTGTAAAACTTTTAAAAACGACTGTCTAGGATACGCCGCCTTTACGAATACGCCAAGCGGAGGCGGGCTTTAGTCCGCTCGTCCCGGAGGAAGGAAAAGAGTC
>JAIRPH010000028.1 GCA_031257135.1 Spirochaetaceae bacterium | reverse complement strand
AAATCCGAGGCGTTACGAATACTATGCTGGCAAGTTCGCTTAAAGAGCTGGAAGAAGCCGGCTTGGTCAAACGGGAACAATTCATGGAAATGCCGGTCCGGGTGGAGTATTCGCTTACTTCCCGGTCTCAGGGGTTGTTGCCTATTCTGGCGCAACTTGCCCGGTGGGGCGCCGCCCCGGAACCTAAGAACGAAATTCCGGCGGGCGCGAAATTTTGATGCCCTGAATTGCATATACTGGAGAAACCGGCTTGACAAAGCTCTCTTGAATTTGCTACCGTTATAAAACTACGGGACATTCAAAATCAAAAAAGGGACGTTCCGGCAGGACCGGTAAGGAGATGCGGTGCGGTTTACCCCAAGAGAAACAGACCCTCTATTTGATTCAGCGCGGAAAGTAGTCCAAGGTTTAGGTATGTCCCTGGTGGATTTGATGGTATCTCGGCATAAAGGAACCGTACAGGTAAAAGCGGTGGTGTATAAGCCCGGACCGATAGGCGTCGAGGATTGTTCCAGAGTACATCACGCGCTGACGCCCCGGCTGGAATTAGCCTTTGCCGGTCAGGACCTTTATGTAGAGGTCTCTTCTCCCGGGATAAACCGGCTCATCAAGGACGCCGCTGAATTCGGGCATTATCTGGGGCGAGGGATTCGCTGTTTTAGAACCGATACCTTTGATTGGAGCGGAGGCGTTCTTGAATCCGCGGATGAAACCGGACTTGTACTTAAAGGAAAAGACGGAATGATACCATTAGGTTACGATATTATCGCTAAAGCGAAATTAGATTATTCACAGGAGGTCTAAAACCGTGGCAATAGATTTGTCGGAAGCAATCCATCAGCTTATTCAGGATCGGGGAATGTCGGAAGAACTCATCCGGCGGACTATTGAAAGCACCCTCCTCGCGGCATACAAACGCCGGTTCGGAAACGTGGAACACGCGGTTATTCGCTTCAGCGATGACAATCGCGAAGTTTCGATTTATGCAAAAAAGAAAATCGTTGACGGGGTATACGATCCGCTTTCGGAAATAGACCTAGAAGAAGCGAGAGAACTGAATCCCGAAGCGGAGATCGGCGACGAAATCCTCATTGAGGTAAATCCCAAAGAGTTCGACCGCATTTCAGTACAAAGCGCAAAACAGACCGCTAAACAGTCTTTGCGGGACATCCATAAAGACAGCCTCTATGCCGAATATAAAGATAAAATCGGAGAATTGGTTATCGGCTATTATCAGCGGGAACGGAACGGGACGATTTATGTGGAGCTGGGAAGAACCGAAGGGATTCTGCCTAAGAAGTTTCAGTCTCCTCGAGAAGCCTATACGGTAAACGACCGGATTAAAGCCCTGATTACCGAGGTCAATAAGACGCCTACCGGACTTCAGGTGGTGCTGTCCCGGACGCATACGGATTTTGTCCGGGCGGTTTTTGAGGTTGAAGTCCCTGAACTCTACGATAAAACGGTAGAAATTCACAAGATCGTCCGGGAACCGGGCTACCGGACAAAAATGGCGGTATATGCCAAACGGGATGATGTTGACCCGGTAGGAGCCTGCGTAGGACTCAAAGGCGTACGGATTCAGACGATCATCAAGGAACTCGAAGGAGAAAAGATCGATGTTCTCAAATACGATCCGGACCCGAAAAAGTTCATCAAAAACGCCTTGTCTCCCGCAGAGGTCCGGGAAGTGATTATTATCGACGAGGGCAAACATCAGGCTCTAGCGGTCGTTGCGGACGCTCAGTTTTCCCTTGCCATCGGCAAACAGGGACTGAACGTAAAACTTGCCAACCGTCTGGCGGATTGGAATATTGACGTGAAAACTGAGGCTCAGTTTGCGGAAATGGATATTGCCGCCGAATCCCGGCGCGCGGTTTCTCAGTTATTCGGCGATGAATTTTCCCGGCTTTCCGAGCTTCCGAAAGTTGACAAGGCGACCGTAGCCGCTCTGAAGGAACACGGCATTGACTTCATCGAAGATTATATCGCGCTTTCTCAGGAACAGCTTGCACAATTCGAGAACATTACCTCGGAACAACTGGACAAACTTCAGAAACTTATTGAAGAATATGTAGAAATCGTCGAAGAAGAGGAGTCCCCGGCTCAGGCAGTAGACGGCGGTAAATCGGAGCCTCCCCATCAGGAAGTAGCCGACTATGAATGTCCCGACTGCGGAGCAAAAATAACCCTTGATATGACCAGTTGTCCGAACTGCGGCATCGGGCTGAGTTTTGAATATGAGGAAGAATAACGCGGTTTCTTAGGAGACTGTAATTTTATGTAAAGGTGGATTATGGCTGAGGAATTAGATAATACCCAAAAACCAAAGGGAGTGGCGGAACTCATTAAGCACGGGCAAAATGAGCATACCTCTTCAGAGGGAGGATCAAAGTATGCCTCCAATTCAGAACACGGGGAACAGCGGCAACGTAAAAAGGTCATTAAAGTGAAGAAAAGCTCCGCTTCCGCAGATTCCCCTTCAGGAGCGGCCTCTCCGGTTAATAAGAAGTCTCAGCCTAAGGTCACTACTCGGGGAGAACCTGACGCGTCGAAAAATAAAGCCGGCCGGGGAGAGACAAAAGAGCCGCCGGCAGAGGAAATCGGGAAAAATCCTCCCGCCTCGCCTCCGAAGGAAACGCCGCCCCGTCCGAAAGAACCTCATAAGACCGGTTCTCCAAAAGACATTCCGCCAAAAGATAAGCGGCCTGCCGTTTCCCGAGGGGTCAGCACTTTCCCGGCAACGCCGCGGCCTAACGTCGTCGCCGGAAGGGTCGGCGGAAAACCGGTCGGTCCTCGGCGCCAGCGCGACGAAGGCGGATCGAATCGCGCTTCCAAGTTTCCTTACCAGCCCCGTCCCAATGCCGTAGCCGGAAAGGTCGGCGGAAAACCGGCAGGTCCCCGAAACGCCGAAGGAGGAAGTCCTCATCCTAATCGGGGCAATCCAAACGCCCCCCGACATTTCAGCAGTCAGTTTCAGAGCGGCGGACAACGCCCTCGTCCCAGCGGTCAGGGCAGACCGGGCTTCTCCCAAGGACCGGGACGTCCGGGCGGATATCATACGCCTCGTCCCGGCTTCAATAGACCCGGACCGGTTCGCTCGAACTTAGGCGTACCTCCGGCTCAGACTCCTCCGGTACCCGATGGGAAAACGCCGGCAAAGAAAACCTTCAAAGCCAAAAAAGCGGTTTATACCAGACGGGAAAAAGAACTTGAAATGGAGGAAAAACTCCTCCAGACCAAAAAGAAAATCAGCCATGTAGCAAATCCGGTGCCGAAATCCATTGATATTATGGAAGTTATTTCGGTGTCCGAATTAGCCCGTAAAATGAACCTCAAAGCCTCTGATCTGATTCAGAAATTGATGGCTATGGGCGAGATGGTCACCATCAATCAGCAGATAGATGCGGATACAGCTACCCTCTTGGCGTCGGAATTCGGGGCGGAAGTGCGGATTATCAGTCTCTACGACGAAACCGTAATCGAAACCGCCGCGGACAATGAAACCGAGATGATCCCTCGTCCGCCGGTGGTAACGGTTATGGGTCATGTGGATCACGGAAAAACAAAACTCCTTGACGCAATCCGCAGTACCGATGTAGTTTCCGGGGAATTCGGCGGCATTACTCAGCATATCGGCGCGTACACCGTGGAAACCCCTAACGGCAGAATTACATTCCTAGACACTCCGGGACATGAAGCCTTTACCCGTATGCGCGCTAGAGGCGCGCAGGTAACGGATATAGTCGTTCTGGTCGTCGCCGCTGACGACGGAGTTATGCCTCAGACGGTCGAAGCGGTAAATCACGCCAAAGAAGCGAAGGTTCCTATTATCGTTGCGGTGAACAAAATGGATAAGCCCGAAGCGAACCCCGACCGAGTAAAGAGCCAGCTTTCTGAGCTTGGGCTTCAGCCTGAGGAATGGGGGGGACAGACGATTTTTGTCCAGCTTTCAGCTCTGCGGAAGGAAGGGCTTGATAAACTCATTGAAGCAATCCTGTTGCAGGCGGAAATTTTAGACCTCAAAGCCGACTATAATCGAGCCGCGGAGGGAAAGATTCTCGAATCCCGCATCGACCACGGACGCGGCACTGTGGCGACGGTGATGGTCCAAAAGGGGACGCTGAAAGTGGGCGATTCCTTTGTAGCGGGCGTTTGGCCCGGCAAAGTGCGAGCCTTGTTCAACGATAAGGGCGAGCGGGTTGAAACCGCAACTCCTGCGATGCCTATTGAGGTGCTTGGCTTTGAAGGTACGCCTAATGCCGGAGACCCCTTGCAAGTGGTAGAAGACGAAAAAGTCGCCCGAGGCGTTTCTTCCAAGCGGCAGGAACTCAAACGTTTTGAAGACGCGAAAAACGTCAAGAAAATCACCTTAGACAATCTCTACGACACCATCAGCGACGGGGCGATTCAGGAACTCAAGGTCATCATCAAAGCCGACGTGCAAGGCTCTTCGGAAGCCCTCCGTTCAAGTTTGGAGAAGCTTTCCACCAAAGAGGTGCGCCTCAACGTGATTCAGGCTCTTCCCGGCGCGATCAACGAAGGCGACGTGGATTTAGCCGTTGCTTCTAATGCGATTCTCATCGGCTTCAATGTGCGCCCCATTCCCAAAGCGAAAGCTCTGGCGGATCAGGAAAAGGTTGATATTAGAAAATACAACGTCATCTACAAAGCGGTTGAAGAGATTCAGCAGGCGATGGAAGGACTGCTCAAACCCGATACCAAAGAAGAGGTCATTGCCACGGTAGAAGTCCGGGACACCTTCAAAACCCCGAAATTCGGCACTATCGCAGGATGCCGCGTGCTGACCGGCACGGTTAAGCGGAGCGCAAGCGTTCATGTTATCCGAGACGGCATCGTTATTCACAGCGGAAAGCTGGCTTCTCTCAGGCGTTTCAAAGACGACGTTAAGGAAGTCGCCGCCGGTTATGAGTGCGGTATAGGTTTTGAGGATTTTGACGGCATTATAACAAACGATCAACTTGAAATCTTCGAGATTATCGAAGTCGCCCGGAAGTTAAGCTGACTCGTCATAGGAGCGAGGACGATAGTCCTCGCTCCTATGAGGCTTTGCTGTAGTCAGCCTATGCAGAGTTTTGCAATAAGCAACCGGCGGTTGCTTATTTTACCAGCCCCAACAACAAGAACCATAGCCGGCATTTCCTCGGGCGACGTTTGCCGTAAAATCATAGCTTTTGCCGTTTATGGTAATTCTGGATGGCTGAACATAATTTCCCGAAACAAAGCCCTCGATATTGATTTGAACCCCTTCCTTCAACCCGTCAATGAAACCGATATACCGTTCAAGGGTTGGAACATAATAAACGGCGTTTCCACTTGCCACGGCAATAACGCCGTTTTGCAGTTGAAGCGTTCCATTCACGGTAACAGGCTGAGGATTAGTCCAGCCGTTACCCCAATTCTGGGCGGAAGCCATACCAATTACCGATAAGGCTATAATCAATACAAAAACAAGTTTTTTCATAAAATCTCCTACAATGTATCTAACATATCATATACATTATTATTCGTCAAGATGTTTTTTATTCAATGCTTTTATCTAAAACCGGCGCGCCCCGGACGTATTTCGCCGCGATATGCCGGTCGTCCGAGAGATACACCGCCCGTTCAAGCCGCTCCCGAAGGCTCAAAGCAAAAGGCGGCGCAAGCGGCGCGTCGTCAATAACCAGCGCGTC
>JAIRPH010000183.1 GCA_031257135.1 Spirochaetaceae bacterium | reverse complement strand
AATGGATACCGCTAAACTTGGACAAGGTTTTTATTGAATTTATTAGGAATCGAATACGCAGGTAGATTGTAACAGAAAAACGGCGCGTAACGGGATGTATGCGCTCGCCGCCCTACAATCACACCTTTTGCGTCCGTGAAACCCTAAGCGGTTTCTTTATCGGCTACAAAAATAATACAACTCGGAACATCAAAGACAATTTATTATGTATAAAAAAATATACATAATAAATACTTGATAAAATTCTTTTCCTGATATATATTAAAATCGGTGTCAGATACCGTGCATGGTTAATACGCTGAATATGAGGATATTATCAATGTCGGCGCGTATCACGCATCTCCGGGCATTTCATACTTTGAGGAAGAAATGTTATTATGAAAAGATTTAAGTTCAGACTTGAAAAAATACTGGAACTGCGGAAATACCGGGAACGGGAAACCGAGATCGCTCTCGGCAAAGCGGTAGGCGAGCTTAACGAGATTGAGCGTAAAATCGCGGATATAGCCGAGGAACGGCTTCGGATGGCGCAGTTTGTACCCAATGGTACGGCGGATATTTTAGCTTTTGACCGGTACATTGTGCGTCTTGATACAACGAAAGCCGCGTTTTTAGAGAAGGCGTCCCGGGCGGAGCGCATCGTTGAAGAAGCGCGGACCCTATATTTGGAAGCGTCCCGGGATCGTAAGGTTCTTGACAGCATAAAAGAACGCCAGCAAAAGGAATATCAGGACTATATATTTGCGGAAGAAACCAAAGAATTGGACGATATTGCCAGCGGCGTCAAGGCGCGGCGGCTTGCCGCGGGAGGAGGAGTATGAAATATTGGGCGGTTTTGTTTTTTGTGATGTGCGTTCCGCTTTTCGGCGCGGGCAAACGGGACACTTGGATTGAGCCGTTTGATATGACTCGTATACAAGACGGGGTATATCGTGGGTCAGCGAAGAATTGGCCGGTGGCGGCGCAGGTGGAAGTCAGCGTTGAAAACCGGCGGATCAGCAGGATTATGATTATCCGCCATCAGGAAGGCAAGGGGGAATCTGCGGAAGTGATTGTCGATGCGGTCATTGCGGAGCAGTCTCTGGATGTCGATGCCGTGAGCGGAGCTACTTTGAGCAGTAAAACCATTTTGCAAGCCATCGCTGATGCCTTAAAGCGGAGTATTCCCAGTACCGCCTAAATATTTTGTATGCTTCGCGTTGGCAGGAGATTATGCCGCCTTCACGCAAGGGAAACAACTGCGGTATTCTGAAAGTGTCTGGCACTTAGTAGAAACCGCTGGGCAACTTTCCTAATTAAGATTCTTCTCCAAATGAGAAGGCGTAGAGTCGTTCCAAGATGTTACTAATTTTCTCGGCGTAGCCCGGGTCGGATGCCCAAGAACCGGCGAGTCCCGTGATAGTCGGGGCGGAACCGTATTTAATCCAGACGTAGCGAGGGTCTACTAGTTCCTGCGTAAGGGGTTCGGCGGTGGCGTATCCTTTGAGGTGCTGGATTTGCGCTCGTACCCCGATTCGAGGTTCCGGGAACCGTTCTCCCGGCTGATCGGCAGAGATCGCGCCGAGACCGCAGAAGTTATTCATATCCGGCGTTACCAGATTGCCGTATCGGAGGAATCCTGTTTCCAAACACATTTGAGCGAAAGCAATATCATGGTTTACCCCTTCAAGAGCCGCCTCTTCCGTATAGATTTCCGCGAGGTTTCCTACAAAATCGGAGTCCGCCTGCGGGTTTGAAGCAAGCAGAAAAGACGCCATCTGATGCGCTGGAACAAGCCCTTTTCCCAAAATATATTCAGGGACCGGCGGTATGCGAGATTTTATTGAAAGGGTCCCTCCAACAGGCTCATCAATCGCAACCGGAGCGGAAGTAGTACATGAAAGAAAGAGACAGCCCATAAAAACAATGAATAGACGCATAGTATTATATCGACTTCTGCAAGAAATCATCAAATTTTTTCTCTGTTTTTCTAAAGGGTTGCTTCATATATCCGATATTTAAAACAACACTGAATTGATGGTTCAGTCATCCTTACCTGTCCATAAGACGGTGAGGGTATATGGCATATTTGTATTGACCGGCAGTATATCATCGGCTTACTGATAGCGGTGATAGAGGTAAGGCATGGATGCCGAAAGGCGCCGGAAAGTGCGCCAAATGCCAAAGGAGTGAAGATATGATTATTAATCACAACTTGAGCGCAATGTTCGCCGACAGGTCTCTCAGATCAACCCAGACCAACCTAACCAAGAATATGGAGAAGTTATCCAGCGGTTTACGGGTTAATCGGGCTGGAGACGATCCGTCGGGTCTTGCGGTTTCCGAAAAACTGCGAAGTCAAATTCGCGGGCTGAATCAGGCTTCCATTAATGCTCAGAATGGTATTTCCTTTATTCAGACCACCGAAGGATACCTGCAAGAGAGTCAGGATATCCTACATCGTCTGCGGGAATTGGCGGTACAATCCGCTAACGGTATATATACCTCCGACGACCGGATGTATATGCAAATCGAAGTATCGGCTCTTATCGATGAGCTTGACCGCGTTGCTTCTCACGCTCAGTTCAACGGGCTGAATATGCTTACCGGACGATACAGCCGCCCCGCGGGAGAAAATGTCGTTACCGCTTCTATGTGGTTCCACATCGGCGCTAACATGGACCAGCGGGAACAAGTATTCATCGGTACTATGACCGCCAAAGCCTTAGGCGTCCGCAATGTGGGAGACGATACCATTCTCACCCTCGCGACCATGGACGATTCCAACCGCGCCATCGGAACCCTTGATGAAGCCCTGAAAAAAGTCAGCAAACAGCGGGCAGACCTCGGCGGATACCAAAACCGCTTGGAACACACCGTCCGGGGCGTGGATATTGGCGCGGAAAATATGCAAGCCGCTGAATCTCGAATCCGGGATACCAATATGGCGAATGAAATGGTAAGCTACACCAAAAACCAGATTCTCAGCCAAGCCGGAACCGCAATGCTCGCCCAAGCCAACCAGAGAACCCAAGGCGTTCTCCAGCTTCTCCAGTAGCTTTTTCCTTAAAAAGAAACGCCCTTCCAAAAAGGCGTTTCTTTTTTTCTTTTAAAAAGTGTCAGACATTTTTTGGTATTGACGCCAGTAAAAGCAAAGCAAAACACATTTTAGCTCCATATATGAGGTATGAGACCATTACGAATACTTGTAGAGGGTGCAACTTATCATGTTACTTCTAAAATCGACTACGGGGAGGCGGAGGGTCGGGAGGTGCCGCAAGCAACGATAACGGCGGAACCACAGAGTCCAACGCTGTCTGGGACGACACTGACAGAACCCACAGGAAACTGGAGCAAAAAAAGCGATACCGGCGCAGGAGCCTCCGCCGGAGGAATGGGCGGATGCACAACCTCCTTTTCCCGGGGAGCTCATATTCTGACCTGCAAAGAGGGCAAAGCTCTTCAAGTATGGATGGCGCTACTGCGGCTTTAGGCGGCCAAAGCAAAGGGTCCGGCGGCGGCGCGGACGGCGGCTTTACTTTAGCGTCTGACACAGGTCGCTTGAACATATCGAGATATTCGGGTATACCAGTATCAGATTTTTTGACCGAAAGAGGAGATTATGAAGAAATTTTTTGCGATTATAGGATTGTGCGGACTGGTATTGCAGGGCATAGCCGCTGGCGGAAAGGAGCAAAAGCCTGCAAGCGGAGCCGGTCAGCCGGGAAAGCCTCGGATTGGGATTGCCAAGATTGTCCAGCACGTAGCCCTTGACGCTTGCGAGCAGGGCATCCTCGACGCCCTGAAAGCCCGGGGCGTGGACGCTCAGGTTGACCTACAGAACGCCAACGGAGATATGAATACCGCGGCGCAAATCGCCAACAAGTTCAAGAGCGATAAGGTTGCGGTAGCCGTAGGGATTGCAACTCCGGTGGCGGTCGCCTTAGCCAACGCCATAAAAGACGCGCCGGTGGTATTTTCCGTAGTAACCGATCCTGTGGCGGCGAAGCTGGTTTCGAGCCTTGACCGGGGCGAGGGCAACGTTACCGGGCTGTCCGACGCTATTCCCACGGCGGATCATATTGCGTTGTTCAAGGAAATTGCGGGCGTCTCTCGGCTGGGATATATCTACACCAGTTCCGAGGCGAATTCCATTTCCGCGCTTCATCTGGTTGAGGAAGCCTGCCGGCAACAGGGGATCGAGCTGGTTACGCAGGCAATCGCTACGTCTGCGGAACTCAGGCAAGCCGCGGAAGCCGTGGTGAATCGGGTTGACGGGGTGTATCTCACTACGGACAATACCGTATATTCCGCGCTGTCCGCGCTGGTCCAAGTTTTTAACGCCGCGAAAAAGCCGATTTTCTCTGGAGACGTAACCGGCGCGTTAACCGGAGGCTGTATGATCGCTTCAGGATTCAACTATTATAAGGCGGGCGTCGCCACGGGAAATATGGTTGCGGACATCCTTGCCGGGAAACAGCCTAAGGATATTCCGGTGAAGTTTCTCACAGACCCGTCTGAATCGGATATGCTGTTCGATCTGGATGCGGCGAAGAACTGCGGCATAGTCATTCCGGATAAGTATCTTTCCGGGGCGAACTATATTTTTGAAAACGGAACTCTGATCCAAAAGTAACAACAGCTATGATTGAGGGAATTCTAATCGAAGGGCTTATCTACGGCATCATGGTTTGGGGGGTGTTTATTACCTTCCGGGTGCTGAACTTTGCGGATATGACCGTAGACGGCTCTTTTCCCTTAGGGGCGGCGATTATGGCGGTGATGGTTCTGAAAGGGGTTCGCCCCGCGCTGGCTTTAACGCTGGCTTTCGCCGCGGGCGCGGCCGCCGGATTCGTCACCTGCCTGATTCATACTCGGCTTAAAATCCCGGACCTGTTGTCTGGGATTCTCACCATGACCATGCTCTATTCCATAAATCTCAGGATCATGTCTAATCGGGCTAATCTCTCGCTTTTGCGGGAGGAAACGCTTTTCACGCAGATAATCGGCTGGGCGGGCGGGTTTATGCCGTCTCAATGGGCGGTGGTGGGCTTCTGTTTTGCGACGGTTTTTCTGCTCAAAGCGGTTTTAGACTTGTTTTTTCATACTGATTTCGGGTTATGTTTAGGCGCGTTAGGTTCAAATCCTCAGCTTATCATCAGTCAGGGCATGAATCCTGACATGATCAAGATGAGCGGCGTCTGTCTTGCCAACGGGCTGATTGGGGTTGCCGGGGCTTTTACTGCGATGTATCAGGGTTTTGCGGACGTAAACCTCGGGAGCGGCATGATCGTTTCCGGGCTTGCCTCTCTGATGATGGGCGAATTTATCATCCGGTCTAATAAGATTTCGTCTCTCACCCTCCGGGTGATTTTGGGATCGGTTCTCTACCGGGGGCTTATGTATTTTGCCCGAACCTACGGATACCATCTCCGTATGACCGCTAACGATCTCAAACTCATTACCGGTTTGCTGATTATCCTCTGCATCCTCATTTCAAAAACCGGTTTCCGCGCTAAACCTCGAGCCGGCAGGAGGAACCGATGATCCGCATCGAACAGGTGGATATGATTTTCGGCGTTGGAACGCCCGACGAAAACGCCGCGCTGACTCATATCAATCTTACGGTCAACCCCGGGGATTTTGTTACGGTCATCGGCTCTAACGGCGCGGGAAAATCAACGCTGTACAACGTGATCGCCGGCTCCTATCCTCCTACCAAAGGCAGAATTTTCTTGACGAACGAGGAAAACAAGCCGGATCGGGAGATCACCCGCGAAGCGGAGTACAAACGGGCGCGGTATATCGGGCGGATTTTTCAGAATCCGCTCTTGGGAACCGCCGGTAAGATGACCCTCGCGGACAACATGATGCTCTGCCATAAAAAAGGATACAAAGGACTGACCATAAGCCTGAACAAACGTATGCGGGAACAGTTTCGGGAACGTCTGCGCTCGCTGGATATGGGGCTGGAAAACCGCCTGAACGATAATGTAGAGCTTTTTTCCGGGGGTCAGCGGCAAGCTCTGACGCTGTTGATGACCGTCATGTCCGGTCCGAGCCTCCTCCTGCTGGACGAACATACCGCCGCTCTGGACCCCCGGAACGCGGAGATAATCATGAACTTGACCCTCCGTTTCGCCGCGGAGCATCGCCTTACGGTGATGATGATCACCCACAATATGAGCCACGCCCTTGAATACGGAAACCGCCTGCTCATGATGGACGCAGGAGCGATCATTCTGGATATTGACGCCCCGGAAAAATCCAAGCTCACCGCGGACGGCATTGTTCAGCGTTTCCGGGACATTAAACATCGGGACATCGCCAGCGATAAACTGCTTTTGACCTAATCGGGATTTTTCCCATCACGCTGGCAGGTTCTCCCATCATGGTACGAGATTCTCTCATCATGGTACGAGGTTCTCCCATCATGATGGGAGGTTCTCATACCATGCTGTGAAAAGCTCGTACCATGATGTGAAAAGCTCGTACCATGACGGCAGGTTCTCATAGCATGGTATGAGGCTTTCCCACCATACTATGAGCTTTTCCTAGTATGGCGGGAACTTCTCCCTTCATACTAGGAATCTCTCCCATCATGGTATGAAAAATTCTGACCTTGCCGGGGATAAACCGCTTGCGGACTGAAAAGGGCTGAAATTTTTAAAAAAAAATCCGTGCGCGCCCCTTGCCGAAGCCTGAAGACTTTGTTATATTAAATATATCGGCGCCGTACCCAAGCGGTAAGGGAGCGGTCTGCAAAACCGTTATGCAACAGTTCGATTCTGTTCGGCGCCTCTTGGTTCGCCTCCTTTCTTGAATAAGCCCTTTTTTTTCTATACAATCGGAATATGAATACAGCAATTACCAGAGAACAGGCATGGGACCTGTTTAGGAACTATAACCAAGACCCCTTTCATATCCGCCACGCCTTGACGGTGGAAGGGGTTATGAAATGGTACGCTCAGGAATTAGGGTATCAAAGCGAAATGGATTTCTGGGGCATTGTGGGGCTTCTGCATGACATCGACTTTGAGCGGTTTCCGCAGGAGCATTGCCGGAAGGCTCCGGAATTGCTTCGAGCCGGAGGCGCGGGAGAAGACGTTATTCACGGGGTATGCAGTCACGGCTATGAACTCACCGTTGCGGTAAAGCCGGAGCATGAAATGGAAAAAGTTTTATACGCCGCGGATGAGCTGACCGGACTTATCTGGGCGGCGGCGGTTATCCGTCCGTCAAAGAGCGTAATGGATATGGAAGTTTCTTCAGTTAAGAAAAAATACAAGTCCCCTAACTTCGCCGCCGGGTGTTCCAGAGCGGTCATTGAACGCGGCGCGGCGATGCTGGGCTGGGAACTGGACGAGCTTATCAGGAAGACCATCCTCGGGATGCGCTCCTGCGAGGAAGCGGTCAAAACCAGTATGGAAGGGCTTAGGTGAACCGGAAGGCGGTAATCGCCATGAGCGGCGGCGTAGATAGTTCGGTAGGGGCTTATCTTCTGAAACAAGCAGGCTTTGAGTGCATCGGCGTTACCATGAAGCTCTTCGCTAATGAAGATTTGGGAGCCGACCGGGACAGGTCATGCTGTTCCCTGTCGGACGTTAAAGACGCGCAAACCGTAGCCTATCATCTGGATATGCCCCACTATGTGCTGAATTTCGCCGAGGATTTCAAGGGTCTGGTGATCCGCAAGTTTATCGAGACCTACCGAAACGGCGGAACCCCTAATCCCTGTATCGACTGCAACCGGTATCTCAAATTTGAGAAGCTCTTGCGCCGGGCGGCGCAAATTGAGTTTGATTACATCGCCACCGGTCATTACGCCCGAATCGAGCAAGGAGGCGCGCGATTTCTCTTGAAAAAAGCTCAAGACGCCAAAAAAGATCAGAGTTATGTGCTGTATACCATGACGCAAGACCAGTTAGCCCATAGTCTTTTCCCGTTGGGAGACCTGACTAAGGAAGAAGTTCGGGAAATCGCCGCGGCTCAGGGCTTCGTCAACGCAAGAAAGCGCGATAGTCAGGATATTTGCTTCGCGCCGGACGGCGATTACGCGGGTTTCATCGAGCAGTACACCGGCGAAACCGCTCTTCCGGGAAACGTCGTCGATGAAGCCGGCAAGATTCTCGGGACTCATCGGGGACTCATCCGGTATACCATCGGGCAGCGCCGAGGACTAGGGCTGTCTTTCCCGGAACCCCGATACGTCGCGGCAAAATCCGCGGCCGATAATACCCTCACCGTGGGCAAAGAAACAAGCCTCTACGCACGCGGACTCATTGCGGAGGATATTAACCTCATCGCCCTGCCTGATCTGTCCAAACCGGTCAGAGTGAAGGTGAAAACCCGGTATCTCCAAAACGGACAGCCTGCAACCGCGGAGCAAACCGCTCCAAACCAGTTGCGAATCGACTTCGATAAACCCCAACGGGCGATTACAACCGGACAGGCGGCCGTATTGTACGACGGCGAATTCGTCGTCGGCGGCGGAACCATCGCCGAAGCTATACTCGCCTAAAATAAGCGCGCATTACCGCTCGGAACGTAAATACGCCGCCCTGCGGTTTCCCCCTCTTGCGCTTCTTAGTTTCTCCGGGTTATGATAGAATACTAAGGATATGCTATGAGAGTATGGGGTGTTGTTTTTTTTCTGGTACTATGCCGCCTGAACGCTCAGGAAATAGTTACGGCGGAACGGTATTTGGCGTCTGTGTCAGAACGGTACGGAGGCATCCGGGATTATGAAGCCCGGATTACCATCCGTTCAGGAAATTCCGTTATGCACGGAACGGTAAGCCATTTGGTTCCTTCGTTTTTGAGGATAGATTTTACGAGTCCGGCAAATCAGGTCATTGTGTTCAATGGAGAACAGCTGACTATTTATCTGCCTGAATATCAGGCGACGCTGAACCAGACCGTGTCTTCAAACGGGCGGGCTTCAGGAGCGTCTATGGCGACAGCGCAAGGTCTCACGTTACTGCGGCGGAATTATGTGCCGGTTTTTGTTACGGGACCGACGCCGGAGCCGCTGGAAAGCGGGTCCGCTGAACGGGTCGTCAAGTTACGGCTTACGAGACGCTCCCTTTCGGAAGGCTTTCGGGAGATCATCGTAAGCGTCAATCCTGATTCCAGACTGATACGCCGCATCGAGGGACGAACCATTGATAACCGGTTTGTCCAGTTTGATTTTTCAAATGTCAAGATTAATCAGGGAATCCCGGAACAGCGGTTTATCTACGATTCTCCGGCATCGGCAAATATGTACAATAATTTCTTGTTTCGGGATACTGATTAGGGAATAATAAAAAGAATCGGAGGAATTCGATGGAATCCCTGGGTAACAAACTAAAGATTTCCCGTGAAAGTAAAGGATATACCTATGATCAGGTGAGTCAGGAAATTCATATCTCCAGCCGGTATCTTAAAGCGCTGGAAGAAGAAGAATTTGCGGTGTTTCCGGGCGAGCCGTTTCTGCTGGGCTTTTTGAGAAACTACGGCGAATTTCTTGGACTTGACGTACCGGAGCTTCTTTCTCTGTATCGGGCGATGAAAATTCAGGAAGAACCGGTTCCGGTGGCTCAACTGATAAAACCGGTCTCTCCGTTTTCGTTTAAACCGGTGGTTGCAGTATGCGCGGGGCTTATCCTTCTGGGCGGCATAGGAGGAGTTGTGTATGTTCTGCTCAAACGCTCTCCAAAACAGCCGTCGTCCTCGGTCAGAGTCCGGGAAACAGTGGAATACACCCTCAACGACGGTTCTCTGGAACGGCGTTTTTATCAGGGCGATTCTATCATTATCCCTTATGGGGATATTCACTATAGTCTAACTCTGATCAATGTAGGAGATGCGATTACCATTACTACCCCCGACCGGGACGTAATTCTGGATTTGGGACAGGAAGTGAGTATAGACCTCAACGGCGACGGCGTTGAAGAACTGCGGATTACCGTAGCGGATTTTGTCAAAAATGAAAGCGCGGTCGGCGCATTGCTCCGCTTTGAACTGGATACCACGATTCCGGTTTTACCTATGCAGTCCATTGCCGAGGCGGCTCCTATCGTCGGCGCCGCCTCGAAACCGCCCGCGGCTCCCGCGCCCGCTCCGATAACCAATACAGGACTTGGAAACGCTACGGTTATTTTTTCTTCTCCGTCGGCGTATCCTTTTACGTTGCAGGCTAACTTTCAAGGTTATTGTATGTTCCGTTGGGAAATTCTCGCAGAGCAGAACCGCCGGGAACGACGGGAGCTGTATTACCAAAAAGCCGATGAACTAAATATCCAAGCTCAGAATGGAATCAGACTTTGGGTATCCAATGCGGCTACCGTGAAACTCCAAGTTATCGGCGGCGGCAGGACCGTGCCTCTTGAGCTAGGAGGAGCCGGCGAAGTGGTAGTGGCGGAAGTGCGATGGGTGCGGGACGATGAAAGCCGGTATCGGCTCCTCTTGGTGAAGCTGTAGTGCGGTATTACCTTGACCCTTTCGGTTGCGTAAAAAATCAGGTTGACGCGGAAACCATGATGGCTACGCTTAACCGCGCCCGCTGGAACGCCGTAGAGGACCCGGCGGAAGCGGATATGATCATCGTCAACTCCTGCGGCTTTATCGAACAGGCTAAACAGGAATCCATTAACGCGGTCCTTGGCTATCGCGCTTCTTACCCCAATACGAAGATAGTCCTTGCCGGGTGTCTGGCGCAACGGTACGCCCAAGAACTCGCCGAAGCCCTCCCTGAAGCGGATGTACTCTTCGGCAACCGAGACGCATCGAAAATCATCGAGGCGGTTCAGGACTCCGCCGGCAGAGTCCTGCTCCCGGAAGCTCCGAAGACCGCCGAAACCCTATCGTTTTCAGGAAAACGTCCGCTCTTATCTCTTCCGGGTTCTGCGTACGTCAAAATCAGCGAAGGCTGTAATAATCACTGTACGTTCTGCGCCATTCCTCAGATACGAGGTCCGCTGGTATGCCGCCCGATTCCTGATATATTGGAAGAAAGCCGGGAACTGCTTGCACGGGGCATCCGAGAGCTATGCCTTATCGGTCAGGACATCGGCTCATACCGCGCCGGCAAAGCCGGACTTCCCGAACTGCTGGAGGCGTTGTCCGGGCTTGAGGGGCAATTCTGGGTTCGGCTTCTCTACATACACCCGGATAATATTCCTTTGAGGATTCTTGATGTACTCCGCACGGATCGGCGGTTTCTTCCGTATTTCGATCTGCCTTTTCAGCACGGCTCTCCGCGGATGCTCCGGGCGATGAACCGCCGCGGCGGCGCGGAATCTTATCTTGCCTTAATTGACCGGATTAGAACGGTCCTTCCCGATGCGGTACTGCGCTCAACCTTTTTGACCGGCTTTCCCGGCGAGACTGATAAGGATTTCCATGGGCTCTTAGATTTTCAAGATAAAGCCCGCCTTGACTGGGTAGGCTGTTTCACCTATTCCCGGGAAGAAGGCACGCCGGCATATTCCATGAAGCCCCATGTTCCAAATCCGATTGCGGCGAAGCGCAAGCGCATCATCGAGGAACGGCAGATTCCCATTACCGAAAAACAGATGCAACGCTTTATAGGCAGGACCCTTGACGCGCTGGTGGAAGAACAGGCATCCGGCGAGGAAGGGATATATTTAGGACGCCTCTTCTGTCACGCCCCGGAAGTAGACGGGTCCGCGGTTATCAAGTCTGACAGTCCTCTGAAACTAGGGTCTGCCGTTAGATGCAGAATAATTGCCCGTACCGGGTTTGATTTGGAAGGGTCCGTAGAAAAGGCTTAACCGATAGCGCGCGCGTTCAGATTCCTTCTTTTTTTCCTTTTTTTTCTTTTCTGTCCCTATTTTCCTACTTGACGTAATTATAATTATTGATAAACTATAATCTATATGAGTGACTATCTGGATCCAAATAATGAGGAGCTTCTTAAAGATTTTTTCAGCGAAGCTCAAATGCAGGTTGATACCCTGGAACAAAATATCTTGGTCCTTGAGAGCGAAGGCGGAAATCGGGATGCAGTAGACGAAATCTTTCGGGCCGCTCATACTCTGAAAGGAGGAGCGGCTACCGTAGAAATGATGGAACTTTCTCATTTTACCCATCTCGTTGAAGATGTGTTGGATGCTATCCGTTCCGATACGGTCACCATAAATGAAGATGTAGTCGATACGCTTTTGGGGGCGATAGATATTATCAAAGCTATGCTCACCCAGAGAATGGAGGGTTCCGTTTATCAGGAAGATACCTCCGAAATAGAGCGTCAGCTTTCCGCCCTGCTCCCCGAAGGATCAGGACGCAAAAAGTCAGGAGGAAGCGCAAAACCTGCGGTCACCGCGGCTTCTTCTAAACCGGCCTCTCCTCAGCCGGTTACGGCCGCGCCTTCTGTCGGCGGTATGTCCGCAACAACCAAAGCCGGGGCTCTTTCCGAATACGATCTTCTGGAACTCAAAGAATCAGTAGACAGCAGTACGCCGATTTACCGCGTTTCAGTGCAACTCGACGAAAGCGGTCTGATGAATACCGTCAGCGGTATTCAGGTCTACGCCTCCCTCAAAGGAGACGGCACTATTCTCAAAACCGTACCAGACTTCGAGATGCTCTATGAAGATAATTTCTATCCTTATGTGGATTATTTTATAGCCAGTACAAAAACCGTCGAAGAGCTTAAACGGCACGTGCTTATCCCGGATGTCAGCCTCAGCGCGGAAATCGTGGATATTAAGACCATCAAAGGCGCCGCAACCCTCCCGGTTGCGGAGATGTCTATGCCCGCACAGCCCGCGCCGGTTCAGCAGGCTCCGGCCGCGCCGAAACCCGCGCCCGCCCCTGCTCCAGCGGCAAAATCCGCCGCGCCGAAACCCGCGCCCGCAGAAGCCGAAGAACACCACGAAGCCTCCGCGCCAAAGTCAGGGGGGGCTTCCAAAGCGGACGCCGCAAAAGCCGGAAAAGAAGCCGGGTCCATTCTCCGGGTCGATTCAAAACGGATCGACGACCTCTTAAATCTGGTTTCCGAAACGGTTATTACCAAAGCTACGTTCAATCAGATAAGTATGCAGTTCGCCGAATTGCTGAATGAACTCCATACGCTGGAAGTTACTTATCGGGATAAAATCAAAACCCTTTTCGACAGCCTCCCGGATTATCTGGAAAGCATCCAAGGAGGACGCTCGATTAAGGACGTGCGTAAAGAAATCAACGAGCAGTACGGGGATATTTTCACCCTTTTCGACGGATTCGAGACGTCAGTCAAAAACAACGTCGGGAAATTCCGGTCTACCGCTCAGAACTTAGGGCGCATCACCGGCGAACTTCAGGAAGGGGTCATGCGTATCCGCATGGTGCCGATCAGCCAGATTTTCAGCCGGTTCCCTCGGCTCGTCCGGGACCTCTCAAAGAGCCTCAACAAAAAAATCAATCTGGTCATCGAAGGAGAAGAAACCGAGCTGGACAAGTCGGTCATCGAAGACCTGCTGGACCCCATCATGCACTCGGTAAGGAATTCGGTAGATCACGGCATCGAGTCTCAAGAAGACCGCATGACCGCCGGAAAACCTGAAGAAGGCATGGTCCTTCTCAAGGCGGCTAACGAAGGCAATATGATCATCATCGAGATTGCCGACGACGGCAAAGGCATCGATGTGGAAGCCGTCAAAGCCAAAGCCATTGAACGGGGATTAATACACCCGAATAAGATACTAACCGATGTGGAAGCCTTCAACCTGATCTTTGAGCCGGGCTTCTCGACGGCGAAAAGCATTACCGCTATTTCCGGGCGCGGCGTCGGACTTGACGTGGTCCGCCGGCAGATCGAAAAACTGAACGGAACCGTTACCGTAACCTCCGAAAAGGGAAAAGGGACGAAGTTTATCATCAAACTTCCCCTTACGCTGGCGATCATTCAGGGGCTTCTCGTGCGGGTTGGACCGGAAATCTATTCCATCCCGATTACCTCGGTTATCGAGAGCCTCCGCATAAAGCCCGAAGACATCAGGATGATCGATAACTACGAAGTCTTCAATATCCGAAACGATGTGGTGTCCCTGCTCAGGCTGAACCGGCTGTTCGGCATAAAAACCGAAGAACAGCAGGATTACAACTTCATCGTAATCGTCGGGACCGCGGAGAAAAAGATGGGCTTCATGGTGGACAGCCTCATCGGTGAGGAAGATGTGGTGATTAAGCCCTTGCGGGATCAATATACCAATTCCCCGGGTATCGCCGGAGCGTCCATTTTGGGAGACGGGTCAGTTTCCCTCATCATTGATGTGGGACAGCTCTTGGAGCTGGGACTGCGTAAGGAATTGGAAGAACGCCAAATCCGTGAAGCGGCTATACGGTAGGAGTAGAGCATTATGGCGGTAATTAAAGACTTGACAACCGTGAGCGAAGAGCTTCAGCAACAAAAAGAGCGGGTCGATACGGTTGACTTCAAAATGGTAACGTTTTCCCTAGCGGGAAAAGATTACGGGGTCGATATTATGAACGTCAAGGAAATCGCGAAGGCTGATAAGTTTACTTATGTGCCTAA
>JAIRPH010000163.1 GCA_031257135.1 Spirochaetaceae bacterium | reverse complement strand
CTCAGGCTTATGTGGATATGTGGAAAGTTATCCACAAGTTATCCACAATGAAAACGGCTGTTATTTCCTTATGACATAACGAAATATATGAGTTATCCACATTATCCACATACCCTACTTCTACTACTAATATAGTTATATTAGTAGTAGAAGAGCGTCCGTTGATGAGCTTATGATGTCAGGCTTATATCCTGCGGAAGCGGACGCCTCTGAGGTTCTAGCGTTTACCGCGGCGGCTAGAGCGTCCGGGACTGCGGCGGTAGCGGCGGCGTCAGGCGTTGTAGCGTCCGGCGCAATTAGAGTAGCTTTTTTTTGTTCCATTCAGGCAGGAGCGTTTCTGGACCCTGCGCTAAGATGCGGAGTAGCGCGTCCGCGCAGGCGCGCAGAACCTGATCGAGCGCGGGGCGTTCCGCTTCGGCGAAGGGCGAGAGAACCCAGCCTGCTATATCGGCGTGGCTGGGGCGGCCGATGCCGATTCGGAGCCGCCAAAAATCCGCTGTGCCGAAACATTCGCGCATAGACCGAAGCCCGTTATGCCCGCCTAGTCCGCCGGAAAATTTTAAGCCCGCCTGTCCCAGAGGCAACTCCAGCTCGTCATGGACTACTAAAATCCGTTCCGGCGGAATCTTGAAAAAAGCCGCCGCCTGATGCGCCGACTGTCCTGAAAGATTCATATAGGTTTCAGGCATGAGGAGATGGCATCCGCCGGCTTTCGCGTAGCGTCCTTTGTACGCCTGCCGCCAGCGCATATCCGCCCGGAACGCCTGAGCCGCCAGCAGGCGTCCTGCGTTATGTCTCGTTTCGGCGTACTCCGGTCCGGGGTTTCCTAAAAAAGCCGCTAATTCTATCATGGTTTGCTATTGTTTCCTAAGCGTAAAGGGTTATAAAAGAGGCGTAAAAGGGATTGCCTCTATGAACTAATATAACTATACTATAGAGTAAGGATTTGATCCGCAACGGTTGCTCAAAGAGAGCCGCATCAACCGGGCTTGTATGAGCCGGACCGCACGAGAGCGTGCAAAGGAGTCTTATAGTGAAAAACGCCAGAGGGTACATGGATTTAGGTACGATTTTGGACGAAATTTTTGAAGCCGCGGCGCAGAATTTTTCTGATTTCCAGCGTCATTTCGATCCGTTTGATCCCCGATGCCGAGACGGAATGAGGGGAGGCGTCTTCGATGAAACTACCGATTACTACCCGAACTATTCGTATCCCCCAATGAACGTCTATCTCACCGGGGATAGAAGCATGGTTTTCGAGTTCGCGCTTGCGGGCTTCGACGAAAAGGACATCAGTCTTTCGTTTCAGGGAGATTACATGGTCTTTTCCGCGCGCATCGGAGACGAATACGCCGCCCTTGCCCAGCAAGACCCCCAAAGCGAGGAAAACGTCCGCTATTTTAAGCGCAGGCTCAAGCTGAAGGACATCGAAAAACAGAAGTATTACGTCCCGCTGGATAAATACGCCCAAGAAAAAGTCAAAGCCGGGTATAAAAACGGCATCCTCAAAGTAAGGGTCCCGCCGAAAGACGAGCCTGAGCAAAGCGAAGGCATCAAAATCGAGATCGTCAAGGAAGAGGATTAACCCTCAATTCCCGCGGCAAGGAGGCTGTCGCGTCCGGCTATAACGGCGGAAACCGCGCCTAAAGCCGGACGGATATAACGCCCTTGCCCTAAGCCGGTTGGTTTCTTCTATAATGAAACGCTCCCGACAATTTTATAGGAGAAATTTATAATGATTACTATCCGCACCCAAAACCAAAACGGGTTAGTTGAAACCGGCGGAATAGGTAAAAGCTGTTGGATCGACGCCCGCAACGTCACCCGGGGCGATCTTGAACGGCTGGAACATGAATTCGGGATCGCCTCGGAACTGCTCGCGGATATTATGGACGATGATGAGCAGGCTCGGATCGAAAAAGAAGATACCTATACCGCGCTGATTGTCCGTCTCCCGGTATACGACGATTCCTGCGAAGTAGCTTTTTTCACCCTGCCTTTGGGAATCGTCCTCTTTTCTGATAAGGTCGTCACCATCTGCCGGCGTTCCGGCGATGCCTTAGACGATCTGGCTCAAAACCGCATCCGCGGCTTCAGCATCAAAAACAAGAGTTCTTTCGTGCTTAACCTGCTGGGCAGAGCGGCTTTCACCTTCCTCAAAGGACTGAAAGACCTCAACAAGCGCACCAACGCTATTCAGGCGGAACTTCAGCGTTCCATTCGGAATAAAGAGCTTATCCAACTGCTTTCGATCCAAAAATCGCTGGTGTATTTCACCACGAGCATCACCACCAATGAATTGCTTCTGGAAAAACTTCAAAAATCCCCGCTGATCCACTTCAAAGAAGATGAACAAGACCTCCTCGAAGACGTGCTGACCGAAAATAAACAGGCTATCGAAATGGCGAATATCTATTCCTCGATCCTCACCGGAACCATGGACGCCTTCGCCAGCGTTATTTCTAATAACCTCAATATCGTCATGAAGCGTCTGACCATCGTATCCATCGTGCTTATGATCCCTACGCTGATCTACAGCTTTTACGGGATGAACGTGAACCTTCCGTTTCAAAACGCGCCCTTTATGGTTTGGTTCATCGGCGGGATCAGCCTCGGCGCGTCGATTCTGGGGGCGATTCTCCTCAATACCGGACGGCGATGATATGAACGTCAGTTTTCGGAAAACCAGTCTGGTCGATTACCCGGGCAGAGTCGCAGGCTCTCTGTTCTTCCCGGGATGCGCCCTCCGGTGTCCCTGGTGCCATAACCGAAGCCTAGTCCTCGGCGGCGAGTCCGATCTGATCCCTTTAGAAGCAGTCTTGAAGCATCTGGAAAAACGGCGCGCCCTCTTGAGCGGAGCCGTTCTCAGCGGCGGCGAGCCGACCCTCTATGGAGAACTGCCCGCCCTGATCCGGCGCGTCAAAGGATTAGGCTTGTCCGTGAAATTAGACACCAACGGTATGGAGCCGGTCATGTTGGAACGGCTCCTGCAATCGCCGGAAACGAGTCCTGACTATATCGCCTTAGACTTGAAAGCGGCTCCGGAGCGGTATGTTTTTTTAGGCTCCCGCCGGGAGTCTCCTGAAAACGCGCTTAAAACTTCCGCCGCGCTCGTCTGCGGCTCCGGGATTCCGCACGAATTCCGTACCTTGTCCTTCCCCAACGGATTCATTACCGAACAGGATATTGAGGCGTTGGCTCCCTTAGCGGACGACGCCCCCTGGTATTTCCGCCCCTTTAGACCCGGAAACTGCCTCGATCCCGCTTGGGATAATCTGGAACCCGCCGGATCAGCCTCGGCGGAAGCCCTCGCGCGAAAAGCCGTATCGCTGGGCAAACGCGGGATATGCCCCGCTGGTTATAAGCTACCCCACGCCTAAAGCATTTCACACCCCACATATTAAACCGCAAACGGCTACTCATCTGACAGTATGTCCAATACGCGCTCTACATCCCCGGAATCGACAAATATTTTGTACCTGAAGTCCTTGTCCCCGTGTTTTGTTTTATAGGTAATTCCATGTTTTTCGAGGGAGATTTCAACATTTTCAGTTTCTCTTTTGTTTTTGCTGAAAAACACACATTCTTCATGCTCAAGGTCGATATTTTCAACCGCGCTGCGTCTTGCCTCGTTATCGCTTAACTTTTTCTGGAGTTCATTGAAAAATGGACTTCTTCCGGCATAGTCCCAAAATAGATTGTGGCGCTCAGTCCGCTCCGCGCCTTCCAGCGGTTTGTCAGCGCCAAAATGCAGGACAGCCGGGTTTTCCCGCGCCGCTTTGTATTC
>JAIRPH010000105.1 GCA_031257135.1 Spirochaetaceae bacterium | reverse complement strand
TACAGCCGGTTACGAAAATTGTTCCAGAACCGCCTGCGCCGGTAATGGGCGGTTCTTCTCCGCGGTGTATCGACGCGGCGGCGAGCCGCAGAGTCTCGGTTTCTCCGCAATAGCCGGTCTCCCCGGACCTGCGGTCAGCCCCGCATCGCCGGGGACATAAAAAGCAACGCATACCTTATTGTAACGCATACCTGTAACTATCATTCTAAAAAAGTATTATTATTAAAGAGCGGATTAAAAACCCGGCTTTGAGGCAGACCGGCTTGACATCGCCTTAAAGTTTTCTCTATATTAGAGAAAAGTAAATCCATACCAGGGTTTCCGCGTTCTGTTTTAGGAGTGTTAAGATGAATCTTATAAAGAAGCTTTCTTCAAAAAATTTTTTTCTCTTTAATCTGGTGCTGTTAGGGGTTATTTTCGGATTTTCTCTTGCTTTTCTGTCTTTTTCCTGTTCAACTCCCCAATCCAAGCGGACCGCCCGAGCGGAAGAAAATCCGATTATTATTCCGGAAAACGCGCTGTCCGTTGCCGAAGGGCTTCAAACCGCATTCAGCGCGGCGGCGAATAAAATTCTGCCTTCGGTGGTGGAATTAAAGACCATGTCCACCAGACGCCAGCAGGTTCCTAATGGGATTCCCTGGGAATTTTTCTTCGGTCCCCGCCAAAATGACGGACAGGAACCGGAACAGCGTTCTCAAGGGCTTGGGTCGGGCATTATTGTCCGGCAGAACAAGGATGTTTACTATGTACTGACCAATTATCATGTGGTCGGAGATGTAAGTGAAATCGTCGTAGTCGATAATACCGGCAAAGAATTCCCTGCCGAACTTATCGGGAAGGACGACCGCAAAGACTTGGCGATGGTCTCGTTCAAAAGCCCGGACGCTTATCCCCTTGCGGTGCTGGCTGATTCGGACGCGGTTAAAGTGGGAGATTGGGCTATTGCGGTAGGCAATCCTCTAGGGTTTATGTCTTCCGTAACGATGGGCATTGTCAGCGCGGTGGGACGGACTCCCGTCGGGGGCGGTCCCGGAAACAACATCAACGATTTTATCCAGACTGACGCCTCGATTAATCAAGGCAATTCCGGGGGCGCGTTGGTGAATATCCGCGGAGAAGTCATCGGGATTAATACCTGGATAGCCACTAACGGTTCTGTCGGCGGTTCTATCGGACTGGGTTTTGCGATTCCCATTAACAACGCTAAACGGTCTATCGGCGAGTTCATTACCTCGGGATCGATCAGCTACGGCTGGCTTGGGGTATCCCTTACCGATCCGGATCGGGATGCCATGCGCGCTTTGGGCATCGAGGGAAAACGCGGCGCCTTAGCTACGCAGGTATTTTTAGGGTCTCCTGCGGATAAGGCGGGCATTCGTCCCGGGGATTTCATCACTCATGTAAACGGCAAAGAAGCGAGAGGAATGAATCCTTTGACCTTGATGGTGGGCGACCTCAAACCCGGAGACAAAGCGAAGTTTACGGTCATCCGGGACAGGGCATCCAGAGATTTTGAAGTCCGCATCGAAACCCGCTCCGATACGGTAGCCGCGGACAACAAAAAGTTGTGGCCCGGGGTCTATATTCTTCCCCTCTCGGACACGATTAAGGATACGCTGAAACTTGATAAAAACGCGGAAGGGCTTTTCGTGAATCAGGTTATCCCCGAAACGCCGGCGGCGATCATCGGACTCCAGCGGGGAGACCGGATAACCGGAATTAACGGCGAACCGGTCAAAGACACGGCTTCTTTCTACAAGGTTCTGCGGGAAAAAACGGATAAGGAATTGTGGTTTAACATCATCCGGGGCGACGCGGCTCTGGAGACCTTGAAGTTTAAGCGGTAAGCGAAAGGGGGCGCGGAGGGACGCGCCCTTTTTAACAGCCCCGCAGGGAGGAACCATGCAGGTTATTGGAGAAAAGCGTATCGCCGATGCGGTAAAACGCCTTTGCATCGAAGCGAATCGGAATCTGCCCCGGGACGTGCAGGCCTGTATCCGCCGCGCCCGGAAGGAGGAAACTTGGGCGGCGGCGTCAGACGTGCTTGATAAGATCGCCGCTAACTTTGAGCTTGCCCAGTCGCGGCAGGCTCCTATCTGTCAGGATACGGGTATGGCCTGCGTGTTCCTTGAAATCGGCCGGGACGTGCGGCTTGAAGGAAACATCTACGCCGCGGTCGATGAGGGCGTGAGGCGGGGCTACCGGGAAGGGTATCTCCGTACCTCGGTAGTGGCTGATCCCCTGAACCGAGTCAATACCGGGGATAATACGCCGGCAATGGTCTACATCGATTTCGTCGAGGGAGATGCGATGCGTATTACCGTAGCTCCTAAAGGATTCGGCAGTGAAAATATGAGCCAAATTAAAATGCTTCGTCCCTCCGACGGCGAAGCGGGAATCCTTGACTTTGTGGTTTCCGTTGTGGAAGCCGCGGGTCCTAATCCGTGTCCGCCGGTCGTGGTTGGAGTGGGCATCGGCGGAACCTTCGATAAAGCCGCGCTCCTTGCGAAGAAGGCATTACTGCGCCCGCTGGACAAACGAAACCATCAGCCGTACTACCAAGAACTTGAACAGAAACTGCTTGAGAAAATCAACGCCTTAGGCATCGGACCTCAAGGCTTCGGCGGCAGGACTACCGCGTTACAGGTTGCGATAGAAACTATGCCTACTCATATCGCGGGGCTTCCCTGCGCGGTAAATCTTAACTGTCATGTAGCCCGGCACGCCGCGGAGGTATTGTAATGGAACATCGTATTACTCTGCCCTTAACCCGGGAGAAAGCCTCAGTCCTTAACGCCGGAGATATGGTCTACCTCAGCGGCGTAATCTATACCGCCAGAGACGCGGCTCACAAGCGGTTTGTAGAACTCCTCGACGCCGGCGCATCCCTGCCGTTCCCGATAGAAGACGCGGTTATCTACTATGTGGGACCGACGCCGGCGGCTCCGGGGCAGGTTATCGGTTCCGCGGGACCGACCACGAGCTATCGTATGGACGCGTATGCGCCGCGGCTTCTGGGCTTAGGGCTTCGGGGGATGATCGGCAAGGGGAAACGCTCCGCCGAAGTGGCGTCCGCGATGCTCAATGCCGGGGCGGTTTATTTCGGGGCTATCGGCGGCGCGGGCGCGCTCTTAGGGGACTGCATCAAGGCGGCGGAGATCGTCGCGTTTGAAGACCTGGGGACTGAAGCCGTCCGGCGGCTGACCGTTGCGGATTTTCCAGCCGCGGTTATCATCGACAGCCGGGGCGAAAATCTCTACCTAACCGGACGGGAACGGTATTTGAAATCGCTATGATAGAGATAACCCTCATCGCCGAGGGAAAAGAGCCTCAAAAAATCGCCGCGGAACCGGCGTTCAATCTGCTCAAAACGCTTCAAAACGCTGGGGTCTATTTTCCCGCGGTCTGCGGCGGACGCGGAGTGTGCGGAAAGTGCCGAGTCAAGGCGGTTTCCGGTTCTCTGCCGATAAGCTCCGCGGATCAAGGCTGTTTTTCGGCGGAAGCCTTGTCCGAGGGCTGGCGTCTCGCCTGCGCCGCGTTTCCCGGCAGTCCCCTTACGCTCGTAATTCCCGAAACCGGAGAACAGCGGTTTTCCGGGGTTGCGGATTTTCAGTTTGAGCCGGTTGTTCGCGCCTTAGAGGAAAGCCGGTTTACGCCGGAAAAATCTTCCCGCAGTTTCGCTCGGCAGATTAAACCGGAGGGCGGACTTACCCTATCTGAACTGCGGGAGGTTTCAAAACTCGCGGAGGCTCCTAAAGGAGAGCCGGTTTCACGGTATTATCAGAAGGGCAGGCTCGTCCATATCGGGACGGAGCCGCTCTACGGAATCGCCGTTGATATAGGCACCACTACCATTGCGTTCGCGGCGGCGGACCTTAAAACCGGAAGCGTCTCGCGCCGGCTTTCGATGGTAAACCGCCAGCGCGAGTACGGCGCGGACGTAATCTCTCGGATTCAGCGGGCTAACGGCGGCGATCTTGCGAGGTTAAGCCGCTGTGTACGCGAGCAGGTTGCCGAAGGGATTGCCGCGCTTCGCGCGGGCTTGGAAGAGGGCGTTATGCGCTCCATCGCCGTTGCCGGTAATACGACGATGATTCATCTGCTGTTGCAGTTAAGCTGTAATACGTTGGGAACATCGCCTTTTACGCCGGTAACGGCGGACATGACGTCTATGCGGTATCGGGAGCTGTTTGACGGAGACCTAGATTGCGAAGTTGTTGTTCTGCCCGGAATTTCCGCGTATATCGGAGCTGATATAACCGCGGGCATCCTCTTTACGGAACTGCATAACCGCGCGGTTCCGGCGGCGTTTATGGACATTGGAACGAATGGAGAAATGACGCTTGCTTGGGACGGGAAACTCCTCTGCGCGGCAACCGCGGCCGGACCTGCTTTTGAGGGCGGAAATATTCTCTGGGGAACCGGAAGCGTACCCGGCGCGATTGCCCGGGCGCGGTTTCTCCGCGGCGTTTTTGAGGTAGAAACCATCGGGAAAACGCCTCCAATAGGCGTCTGCGGTTCCGGGGCGGTAGATGCGGTATCCCAAGGGCTTGCGTATGGGCTTATTCTTCCCAGCGGAAAATTGCAAACCTCTGATATTGTTCTTGCAAAGCATCCTGACGGGCGGGACATTGTATTTACTCAGAAAGACATACGGGAATTACAGTTGGCAAAAAGCGCGGTTCGTTCCGGTTTTGACGCTCTGCTTAATCATGCGGGTCTCGGCTACGGCGATATCCATACGCTTTATCTTGCCGGCGGGTTTGGGTTTCATCTCAATCTGGAGAGCGCGGCGGAGATTGGTCTTATTCCCAAGCCTCTTATCTCTAAAACGCGGCTTATCGGCAACAGCGCGTTAGGAGGCGCGGCGGCGTATCTTCTCAATCCTCGTTATGAGTCTGCGCTTGCTCAGATTACCAAGCAGGCGGAGGAACTCGCTCTTCCTACAGACCCTTATTTTAATGCTCATTTTATCGACAACCTCAGTTTCGAGGATACGCCAGACCGGTAAGTTTGTTATTCAATCCGGTAAGTTTGTTATTCAATCCGATAAGCCTGTTATTTAATCCGATAAGTTTGTTATTTAATCCGATAAGCCTGTTATTCGATCCGATAAGCCTGTTATTCGATCCGATAAGCTCGTTATTCGATCCGATAAGCCTGTTATGTCTTTGCCTCAGCCGCCTAAAACAGCGGATTGCGTTTTATCCTCGTTTAGGATATGCTGTCGGCATCTTTAGAAAAAAGAAAAAAAAAGGAAAAAACTATGAGCAATACATTGCCTGCGATTTTCGAGTCCTTCAGCGAAGCC
>JAIRPH010000014.1 GCA_031257135.1 Spirochaetaceae bacterium | reverse complement strand
GTCCAGCGATCGCCCCCGTTGTACAATACCAGCGGAATAATTGCCGGAAGCCTAAAATCCTGCCGAGCGCGCTCATCCGGCGGGATATTTTTCAGCAGGTCAATCCAGAGGCACACCATATACACCAGCAAGCGGACCGGCATAAAGAAATCCGGGCTGGACTGTAATTCCATGAGGCAATAGAAATATACCGGGCGGTCCGGGGTTTTGAGTTTATAGATAATATCCGCCTCGCGTTTTTCAAAGTCCGGGAGGATGAACGAGGCGTTGATCATTTCGAGGTCTTCCGGGTTGATGCGTTTTGTCCATGGTTCATTGATGCAGAAATTGAGGAGCTGGAGGAAGAACCGCGATCTGCTGAAAAGCGAGCGGAAGCCTTTATCGTGTTGCTGGGTCATAGGATTTTATAGCAAGAATCGGCGCAGGCGGTCAAGGCGCGCGCTTCAGCGGAAAGGGTGGGACAGCGCGGATATTGTCGAGACAACCGGGTTAGTCCTTGATACCACATACTCCCTGCGCCCTGACTCCGACCTTTGACCATAGACTTTAAAGAAATCCGGGCTGGACACGCCTCTCCCGCTGGGCTGGAAGAACTCCCGCCGAAAATGAAGGTCTTGAAAAATATAACCATTTCATTTATTATTAGCCCTATGACAAAGCATATTCGTGAAAAATGGAGGTTTTATGAAAAGATCGTTTAGATTGAGCGTACAGGCTATCCTGACTATAACGGCCGCGCTGATATTCGGAGCGTTTTTGCCGGGATGCCCAACAGAGAATAACTCAAACTCGGATATTGGCTATACTATTACCGTCGATAACGTTACGCCGTCGTTGACCTTCATCTTTGATTCCGCTAGTTCGCCGACAGACCTGCACGCGAAGGATATTATTCTTACCGGACACTCCGGGCGGGTAAGTAAAAAAGGCGATCTGTCCCTCGAAAACGGCGAATGGAAGCTGAACGTTGAGGTCCACCAGTACGGCACGGTGAAAGTGAAGATCGCTAAAGACGGCGTAGACGGCGGCGAAAAACTCATAGCGATACCGGAGCCGGTCATCGGCTATACCGTGAAAGCTGACGAATCCTCATATCTTACGTTTACGTTTGAAAAACTGGTGAACTTACAGCTTGGAGATATTGAACTGATCGAGTATTCCGGGAAGGCACACAAAGTCAGCAACATAGACAGCTTAACCCCCGTGAATGAGTTCGACTTAACCGAACCCCCATACTACGAGAAAACTTGGAAACTGCGTATTATGGTTGAGAAACCGGGTATGATTCTCGCGCGTATTAACAAAGCCGGCATAGACAACAACCCAAAACCGGTGCAGGTCTATAACTCCTCGACTTCGGGTTCATGGAATTACGGCGAAATCTCAGACGAGCCGGGGCTTTATGTAGGTGATTCAATAACCCCAAAGTCTTTAGACGGCGGATTTACGCTAACAAAGGCGTTTACATATATTAACTCACAGCCTCCCGCTATTAACTCACAGCCTCCCGCCGACTATACCTATATCATCGTACTAGAAAAAGACGTATCATATACCGAAGAAAATGTACCCTCGTTAATACCCCAAACTCTTGACATAACCGTTACGCTCATAGCGGTTCAGGAGAGGGAAGTAACGATTACGCTGGACAGCGGCAAGTTTCTTACCATTAATAAGAATATAACCTTCGTTTTAGGACCGGGCATTACGCTCAAAGGAACCGCCGGCTCTCAGGTTTCTGTGGAAAAAAACGGAACATTTAAGATGCAACCGGAGGCAACGATTACCGGTAATACCGCCGTGCTTGTGAAAGCCGGGGGAAAATTCCTGATGAGCGGCGGTTCTATCTCAGAAAACGTCGGGGCGGTAACGGTGAGCAAGGACGCGGTGTTCACCATGACCGGCGGAGAGATTTCAAAAAATACCGGAGGCGGAGGCGTAGCCGTAAATGTCAACGGAACGTTCACGATGAGCGGCGGAGAGATTTCGGGCAATACCGGCAAAGGCGTGAGCGTCAATTCCAACGCCGGGTTTATAATGACCGGCGGAACGATTTCAGACTTTTCCAAAGACGATGTGAGGATCAAGCATACTTATGGCGTCTATATCGCTTCCAACGCCTCGTTCACCATGAGGGGCGGCTCTATTGCAGGTAGCACATCTTCCGGCGTGTATGTCGCTTCCAACGCCTCGTTCACGATGACCGACGGCTCTATTTCCGGCAACGCCGCAGGCGTAAAGACCTCCGGTACGTTCACGATGACCGGCGGCTCTGTTTCGGGCAACGCCGATTCCGGCGTGGATGTCTCCGCCGGCAAGTTCGCCATGAGCGGCGGGTACATTTCCGGTAATAAGAGTAACGGCGTAAAGACATCAGGCGAGTTCACGATGACCGGCGGCTCTGTTTCGGGCAACGCCGATTCCGGCGTGAAGGTCGATTCACCCGCGCTGTTTAAGATGACCGGCGGCAATATTTCGGGCAATACTTCTTCCGGTAACGGCGGAGGCGTAAATGTCGATTCCAGTTATACGGCTCAAAACCCCGCAACCTCCTTTGGATTTATAATGAGCGGCGGCAATATTTCGGGTAATACTTCTTCCGATAGCGGCGGGGGCGTGTTTGTCTCTGACGCCGGCGCGTTTATGATGATGGGCGGAGAGATTTCCGGCAATACCGCCTTTTACAAAGGTTCTCACGGCGGAGGCGGGGGCGTCTATGCGGTAGGACGGTTCGTGAAAACTCAGGGAACAATATACGGCTATTCAAATACTGATGGCAACAAAGTCATAACCGGCAGTTACGAATTGTCCCGGGGCAGAGGTCACGCGGCGTATGTAGAGCCGGCACGGGTTTTTGACGAAGACATCGGTCCTGATATGCCATTGGATTGAGCCGGAAATGACGGCCGGCGGGAAAACCCTGGGGTTCCCGCCGGATCGGGGCGGGAGTTTCGGCGTCAGCCGATACCGCGGCATTGACGCCGTCCTATAAATTCAGTACGATAGAGCTATTGATGAAGATACTCTGTATATCCGACTATATTGATCCGCTGGTTTATACTAACACTATTAAAGAACGGTTTGGAGATATAGACATGATTCTCAGCGCGGGAGACCTGCCGATGGAGTATCTGGATTTTATTGTGTCAAGCCTTAACAAGCCTTTGCTGTTTGTTTTCGGCAACCATGACGTCAATCACTTTAAGTTCGGTACATTCCGGGAAATGATGCATCCCTTTGTGTCGGTCGCGGACTTTTCTCCAAGCGCGGGAACGATTCATATCGGTTCTAAGGTGTGCTGTGAAGAGGGTCTCATTTGCGCGGGGCTGGGCGGGTCTATGCTGTATAACAAGGGAGAAAATCAGTATACCGAATTTCAGATGAAGCTCGAAATCTTAAAACTTATCCCCGGGCTTTTGTTTAACCGTATTTTTCGGGGGCGGTTTCTGGACATACTGCTTACCCACGCTTCGCCTTTGGGAATCCACGACAAGCCCGATCTCTGTCATCGGGGTTTTAAGTGTTTTCTCTGGTTTATGCGGGTTTTCAAGCCTAAATATCTGGTGCATGGTCATATTCACCTGTACGATTTGTCAGAACTGCGGGCGACGCAGTATCACAAAACATTGGTACTTAACGCGTATAGTCATTATATTATAGATACTGAGGAACATACATGAGTAATGTAATCGCGGAAAACGCGCTTCACTATCAAGCATCGCAAGATTTCAATAAAGCCAGAAACAAGGCGATCCTTTCCCGAATTCAGCATTTTATGCATCTGGATAAGGATAAACTTCTTTCCTTTAATGACGTAAAGGATATTCTAAAACCTAAAAATCAGGCATATAAGGGTATGCAGATAGTTCCGGTCAATCTCATCGTCGGAAGCGAGGGGCGTTACCGGGACTTCAACAAATATTTCCTGCCCCGATCTGAACGCCTGCGGAACCGCTGGGAGCGAGTCGATGAAGCTCTGCTGAAGGATATTATCCTGCCTCCTATCCAATTGTACGAAATCGGCGGAGCCTACTTCGTCCGAGACGGAAACCATCGGGTTTCGGTAGCCCGCAGTCAGGGCGTGGAGGTCATCGACGCCGAAGTAATAAGCCTTTCCAGCGAGATCGCCATCAACCCGGCAATGACAACCGACGACCTGCGGCACAGCCTCATCCAGTACGAAAAGCATATTTTCTACGAAAAAACGGAATTCGGGACCCTCACCGCGGATTACGATCTGGATTTCAAAGCCCCGGGACAATACGACGTGATTTATAACCACATCTTGGTTCATAAATACTACCTCAATCAGGGAAAAACCGAGGAAATTACCTTCGCGGAAGCCCTCGTCTCATGGTACAACAAGGTCTATTCCCCGATTATCAGGATCATCAAGGACGAATGGATAGAAGTGGACTTCCCCGGCTATACGCCCAGCGACCTATACGTCTGGATCGTAAAACACTGGGACTTTCTCAAGAAAAAATACGGAGTCCACTATTCCCTCGCTAAAGCCGCCCGGGACTTTTCCCACAAACACGGACAAAGCAAAGGACGAGTTTTGCGGTTTCTATCGGTCCTCTTAGGCAGAATATTCAAAGACCCCTTGAAAAAATTTAATCTGGAACTCGAAAAAGTCCAGAAAATTTAAGATATAAGGAAACATCAATGGCTGTTTTATCCATCCAATCCCATGTAGTGTACGGATACGCGGGAAATACCGCGGCGGTATTTCCTCTCCAGCGGCTTGGACGAGAGGTCTGGGCGGTGAATACGGTAGAATTCTCCAACCATACCGGCTACGGCGCGTGGCGGGGACAGGTGTTAGACCCGGCCCTAGCGGAAGATTTGGTGCTGGGCTTGGAAGAACGAGGCGTCTTAGCAAAATGCGAAGCCATCCTGTCAGGCTATATGGGAGCCGCTGAAGCGGGATACGCGGTAATACACGCGGTCAGCAAAGTCCGCGGGGTCAACGCCGGCGCGCTCTATTGTTGCGACCCGGTCATGGGCGATGTCGGCCGGGGATTTTACGTCAAACCGGGCATCCCCGATATTTTCAAGCAGGAAGTAATTCCCCTCGCGGATATTGCCACGCCGAATCAGTTTGAGCTTGAAGCCCTTACCGGCTTGGATACCTCGACTCTGTCAGGAACCCGCAAAGCGATTGACGCGCTCCACGCAAAAGGTCCCAAAGTGGTGCTGGTGACCAGTTTCCGGGAGGGACTTAGTCCCATGAACGCAGGACCAGCGCGCCCCGGAGAGCATATCGAGATGCTCGTCTCCGACGGAAACAGCCTCTATCGGACCCGCACGCCGGAACTGCCCTTTGAGGCGGGCATGGCTGGCTCCGGAGACCTAACCGCCTCGGTGTTTCTCTCCCGCTACTTGCAGACCAGAGACATCCGGCAGACCCTTGAGCTGACTACCGCCTCGGTATACGGGATCATGGAAGCCACCTTCAAAGCGAAAAGCCGGGAACTCCATATCATTCAAGCCCAGCAGGAATTAGTTTCTCCAGCTTCGTCTTTTGAGGCGGTTCTCTGTTAGCTCTCAGCGGCCGAGGCAGGTTCCGACGGCTTCCGCGGTGTCCAGCAGATAATGATCCGCCGGAACTGCCTTGACTTTACCCGCGGGGACGCTCAAATCCACGGAGCGGATTTTATTGTCCGTGAACGCGACCATTCTGCCGTATTCCCCACGGGCGAGAAGGTCCGCCGCGGCCGCGCCGAAGCTCGTCGCCAAGGCACGGTCCGCCGCGCAGGGAATACCGCCCCTCTGCACATACCCGAGAACCGTGACTCTCGCGACCATGCCGGT
>JAIRPH010000137.1 GCA_031257135.1 Spirochaetaceae bacterium | reverse complement strand
GAGGAATGTACCCGGCGCAATATCGGTCTTATCGCGGTAACGCACGATACCGCGCTCGCGCAAAAAATATGCAACGACTGCATTACCGCCGATGCTTTTAAAAATACCGGCAGGTAATTGTATGAGACAGCATCACTGCGTATTTTAAACTATTTTTAGAAAATATATTTTAGAAAAGGCGAAATATTTCTAAAAAGCGTATTTTTAAAAAAGTGAAATATCTTTAAAAAGCGTATTTTAAAAAATTGGAGAAAAAAGGTGAGAAACGAGGATATAGACTGGAATCAGGTATGGATGGACGCCCAGCGGAAAAATGTTAATGCAGGATGCGGCGGCGAATGTTGGACGGCTTGGACGGATAAAGACGCGGCGAAAAAGTATTTGAGTTCTTTTACCGCAAGTCCCAGCGCGAGAAAACGCGTTACTGAACTTTCCCGCATGGTAAAGCCCCAATCCCGCGCGCTGGACATCGGCGCGGGGCCCGGGAATATCGCTATTCCGCTTTCAAAAAAGATTTCTCACGTTACCGCGGTTGAACCCGCGGCGGGTATGGTTGAAGTTTTTAAGGATAATATTCTTCTTGAAGGCGCGGACAACATTCGTCTTGTTCCTAAACGCTGGGAAGATGTGGACGCTGAATCGGATTTGGACGCGCCCTATGACCTGTGTTTCGCGGCTTTTTCTCTCGGTATGCTCGACTTAAAAGAGGGCATAGAAAAAATGATGAGCGTTTCCACAAACAATAACGTTTTGTATTGGCACGCCGGATTACAGTCTTTTGACGAAGACGCGCTTGTGCTTAGTCCTTTGCTGTACGGCAAAGAACATTATCCGGTTCCTGAAAGCAGTATTATTTTTAATCTGCTGTACAGTATGGGTATTTACCCGGATGTTAAAGTGGAACGGAAAAACGTCCGGCTGGTGTACAAGACCTTTGACGAGGTTTTTGAGACCTACGCCAGCCGTTATCGGGCTGACACGGATGCCAAGCGGAAAACGCTTGCGGATTATCTGCGCGCGAACTATATCCCTTTTGAAGGGAAAAAGGTCATACGCTTTACCCATAGGGTAAGTATGCGTTTTTCGTGGCGAACGTAACGCTACGGCGTCAAGCCTCAGAGCGTGGACTCTGATACCCAGCGGGCGTCGGCGGGAGGGACGCTTTTTCTGCCGGCTCTGATCCAAGTACCGAAACCGAGGGAGAATCGCCGAAAAACGCTTTGTACGCGTGGAAAAAAGTAGAATAATCCTGAAAACCGATATTGTTCTGCGCTATGACCCGGACGCCCTTGACGCTGATCGGGAGCTTTTCATCCGCTATGACCCGAGTTCCGAAACGCCTGAGTTTCGGGTCTGCGCCCGGAAAGACCGTAACAGCGTCGGCATCGATCCGGTACGCCGATGGGTTGGGCTTTACAAGTTCCATGTCGGCGTTGAAGCCGGGGGGATACGGATCAATCGGGAACTGGTATTGGGGCTTCGGTCTTCTGAGCTGACGAACCTAGACGCGCAGGGCGGCATCCGGGACCGGAAACAGCGGGCAATGAGGTTTATTATGAGTCATGGGGAAGCTGTAGTTAATCGGGCAATGGCGGTTTGCGAGGTTCAGGGAACGCTGACGCCCACAGCCGAAGGCTTCCTGCGTCTGAGCCTTTCAGCGATTGACGATATGGAAGACTGCGCGGATTTTCATCTCGCGCCGTTACTGCTTTTCATGGTCCGTTATAAAAGGCTTATCTCCGCGGATATGCGCGAAGAAATTACACGGCTTATTTTAAAGTTCCGCTACTGGATAGACGAACCGGGAAACGACGCGATGTGGTATTTCAGCGAAAACCATGCGTTTCTCTTTCATGTTTCGCAATACTTGGCGGGCTGGCTGTTTCCAGAGGAAGTCTTTTCCGCTTCCGGGCGTACCGGCGCGGAACAGTCCGCAATCGGTCGAGAGCGGGTCGAGGGGTGGTTTACCGCTTTTTTCCGCTGGGGTTTCGCCGAGTGGAATTCCGCAACCTATATTCCTATCGACCTGCTCGGCTTTTTTGTCCTTTACGAAACCGCTCCGGACGAAACCATCCGGTCCTTATCGAAGTCTGCATTGGATTACGCTTTCAAAATCATAGCCTACAACAGCTTCAACGGCGTGATGAGCTGTAGCTACGGCAGAGCTTACGAACACACCCTGAAATCCCGGGAGCAAGTGGAAACCAGTTTCTTGGAATGGATTGCCTACGGATCGGGCTATGTAAACTTCCGCACACGGTCTGCGGCGTTGTTCAGCCTTTCCTCCTATGAACCGCCGCCGTATCATCAGGACGTTCTCCTCGGCGAAAAGGAATGGATGAGCGTCGAGCTTGATCAAGGCATGAATCAGGTCAAAACCTATTCCTACCGCACGGCGGATTTTTTCATCGCCGGCGTGAGGCGGTTCAAACCGTTCCGGCACGGACATCAACAGCACCTGATGAACGCCGCCCTGGGCAGGCAGGCGGTTCAGTTCTACATCAATCACCCGGGGGAACCGGCTTTCAGCGGCGAAAACCGTCCCAGTTACTGGGCGGGAAACGGAACAATCCCGTTCATCGAGCAATATCGGGGCTTGTCCCTTATGATTTTCAACATCGATCCTGAAGAATTGGTGCATTATATTCACGGCTACACGCTTTTCTACGATTATGACGAATATAAAACCCCTTCTCCGTGGCTGTTCTTCCGATGCGGCAGGGCTTTCTGCGCGGTGTGGTGGAGCAACGGCTATGAAATCGTCGGTTCCGGCGCGAACGCCGGCAAAGAAGTTATCAGCCGAGGACTGAATCACGGCGCGATCATCCGATGCGGCAACGTCGGCGAATGGGCTTCTTTTAACGCCTTTTGTTCCGAAATGAGCGCGGCTGAAGTTTCATATAACGGAGAAAGGGAACTGCTTTTCAGGGACCCCCGTTATGGGCTGTGTTCCATCGCGGCTCCTGATTCGGTCGTTCTCAACGGCGTGGAACTGGAGTATCTCGCCGCCCCGGAGATGCGTATCGAAACGGGTTTTTTCTGAATCTGAATACAAGCGTTTTTTTCTCCACACTGAAACTTGACAAAATCGGGGTATCTATGCGTTAATTATCTTAACATAGGATATCTGATAAGGAGTAGGTATATGGCAGTATTTGTTACCGGAGCCGGAGGATTCCTCGGTCAAGCTCTGGTGGATACGCTTATTGCTCAGGGCAAAGAGACGCTGGCGTTTGATTACACTCCCCCTAAGGATGATGCGCTTGCCCGCTGGAAAGGCAAAGCCGAGTTTCGGCAGGGGGATATTCGGGACGGGAAGCTGGTGGCGGAACTTACGGCGGAATCGGGAACCGCGGACCCGATCATTCACCTTGCGGGAATTCTTACCGCCGGGTGCGATAGGGACCCGCAAGCCGCTATCGGGATCAATGTAGCGGGTACCTGCAACGTTCTTGAAAGCGCGCTGAAGAACGGCAATCGCAGAGTCGTTTTTGCAAGCACCATCGGCGTATACGGTCGGGGATTGCCCCAGCCCATTACCGAAACCATGCCGCTGGAACCGGACGGCTGGTACGGACTGACCAAACTGACCGCCGAACAAATGGGACTGCTCTATGTCCGCCGGTACGGGCTGGACTTTCGAGCCGTGCGTTTCGCCGCGGTTACCGGACCGAATCGAGTTGCGGTAGGCTCTGCCAGTCTGTTTACCTCTCTTATTCCTGAGAAAGCGGCGAAAGGAGAGCCTTACGCCATCGAAGTAAGCCCGGATACCTCTTATCCGGTGGTCTATATCAAAGATGCGGTCAGCGCGCTGGTAAAACTCATGACGGTCCCTGAAGCGAAAAGCCGGATTTACAACATCGCCTCTGGAAACGTAGCGGTAAGCCGGCTCGTTGAATACGTCAAAAAAACACTGCCTGACGCTCAGTTTACCTACGCGCCCGCGCCGGATATTATGGCGGTGGTATCGGGGTATAAGGAATGGACCATTGATTGTACCCGAGCCCAAAGGGAAATCGGCTGGAGTCCTTCATATACCGTAGAAAAAATGGCGGACGATATTATCGCTCAAGCCCGGAAATGACCCAATAGGAGCCGGTATGCAAAAGATAAAACCTATCAAGTCGATGAATGATTTTATCATCGGGATCATTCTTTTAATTTCGTGAAATTCTGGATCAGACGGCGCATTTGCATGAAGTCCGTCCTAAGATGACTCTGAAAAAAATATCTTTATTCCGCCTTTCAAAAGTATGCCGGACTGCTGGAAGCCCCTTACCATTGGCAGTGTCTTCGGAACGCTTATCGGAATACTGCCGGGGATAGGGCAAAATGCGTCTACGATTCTTTCCTATAATCAGGCAAAAGCGGTTTCAAAGCATCCTGAGCGTTTTGGGCAGGGTTCTCCCGAAGGGATATGCGCCTCTGAATCGTCGAACAACGCGGTAAACGGGAGCGCGCTTATTCCGCTGGTTACGCTTGGTATTCCGGGGGATATGGTGACCGCGGCTCTTATCGGAGGGCTTATGATTCAGGGATTACAGCCCGGACCTTTGCTGTTCAGAACCAACGCCGATGTGGTGGGAACCATTATGGTGGTGTATTTTCTGGCAAATATCGTGATGTATGTGATGGAACTGGGATTGATGAAGGCTTTTATCAAAATGATAGAGGTGAATTTATCGTTTCTGTTTCCCGCGGTGATCCTGTTTTGCGTATTAGGGGTGTTCGCGCTGAACACGCTGATCTTCGACGTTTGGGTTTTGATAGTTTTTACGGTTATCGGTTACATTCTCAATCAGTTTAAGATTGATTTAGTTTCCATTATTCTCGGATTTATTCTGGGACCTTTGGTGGAAAAATACTTTAAAGTAGGAATGATCGCGGACGAGGGAAAATTCAGCGCGCTTTTGAAGCATCCGATTGCGTTAGTTTTTCTTACGGGGGCGGTTCTTTTCCTGCTGTGGCCCGGGTTATCCCTAGTGATGCGGAAAAAACCTAAAAAGGAAAAAACATGAAACAAGTACGAATCACCGCGCCTTATACCTTTCAAGTTGAAGACGCGCCGATCCCAGAGATAAGCGGCGATCAGGCGCTTGTCAAGATCAACGCCCTCGGGATATGCGGGAGCGACTTTCAAATCTATCATGGAAAGCACCAATTTATGACCTTTCCGGTGATATTGGGACACGAAGCAGCGGTAACCGTCGAGAAGGTCGGTAAAGACGTAACCGGTTTCGCTCCCGGAGACACGGCGGTCGTTGAGCCTCAAGTCTTTTGCGGAGAATGTGTTCCCTGTACGCAGGGGAGATTTAATGTCTGCGAAAAACTCAAGGTTCTGGGAGTCCACTTGGACGGCTTTTCCTGCGAGTACGCCGCGGTGGAGGCTCGGTATCTCCATAAGACGCCCAAAACCATGAACGATGCCCTAGCCGCCTTGACAGAGCCTTTTGCGGTAGGCGTCGCCGCGGCGAGGCGGTCGCCGCGGCTGTCCGGCGCGCTGGCGGCGGTGGTCGGCGCGGGAACCATCGGCAACTTTACGGCTCAAGCCGCAAAAGCTCTGGGAGCGAAGAAGACGCTGATTGCTGATATTAATCAAGCAAAGCTGGATTACGCCCTCCAGTGCGGCGTCGATGAGGCGGTAAACGTCAGAAACCGGAGCCTCAAAGATGCAATCCTCGAACATTTCGGAAGCGGTCGAGCGGATATTATCATCGACTGCGCGGCAAATCCTTTTACGTTTAAATCGATTCTGGAAGCGGCTCGTCCTAATTCGGATATTGTCATTACCGGCAATTTCAAAGAGCCTGTGACGTTTAACCTTCCCATTATCCAGCGGCAGGAGATTGCTCTGCTGGGACACATGATGTATGTTAGGGAAGATTTCCAAACCGCTATTAAACTGCTCTCTCAGGGCGGAATCAATACGGAAAAAACCGTCACAAAAACCTTTGATTTTGCGGATTACCAAGAAGCCTACCGCTATGGAGACGCAAATCCAGATTCTATTATGAAACTTATGATACGATTCTAAGGAGGATATAGTGAATATATTGCAGAAACGGGACGCTCCGTACTCGGCTCGGGAGCTGGCGGTCTTAGCCGCTTCGTTCAGGCTTGAGATGTTCGACGTATTGCATCAGCGGGGGACCGGTCATTGGGGAGGCGCGTCGTCGGCGACGGAAATCGTAACCGCCCTGTATTTCAACCGTCTGCGGATCGATCCCGCCCGCCCCCAATGGGCGGATCGGGACCGGTTTATCTTGTCAAAAGGTCACGCGTCGATCAATCTGTATACGGTTCTCGCGCGCCGGGGATTTTTCCCAACCTCCGAACTGCCGAAGTTCCGAACCTTCGGGTCTATACTCCAAGGGCATCCCAGCATGAAGCTCATCCCCGGAGTCGATATATCTACCGGAGCTTTAGGGCATGGGCTTTCCGTAGGCGCGGGTATGGCTCTGGCGGCGCGGCTTGCAGGCAAAACCTACCGGACTTACGTGCTTTCCGGGGAAGGCTGTCTCGACGAGGGACAGACTTGGGAAGCGATGCTTTTTGCGGCAAAGTACCGCCCCAAAGGGCTGGTGTACCTCATCGACTATAACAAGGTACAGCTTGACGGCAATTCTCAGGATATTCTGCCTTTGGACCCTCTGCCGGATAAGTTTAAAGCCTTCGGCTGGAACATTGCGCCTGAGCGGTACAACGGAAACGACGCCGAAGCGGTGCTGAAATCCTTTGACTGGATTGATAGCGACGATGTGTGGCCCAAAGCAATCGTCTACGATACGGTTAAGGCTTACGGAGTTTCCTTTATGGAAGGAAAAAGCGCGTGGCACGGCGCGCCCATTGACGATGAAAGTTACGCCAAAGGACGCCCCGAACTGGCGGCGGACTTGGCGCGCAAGGAGGCGGCGTTATGAATCTGAGTATGCGGGACGCGTATGGAAAGAAACTTGCAGACCTCGGCGGAACCCATTCCGATCTGGTTGTCTTGGACGCGGATGTTTCCGCCAGTTCCAAGTCTTCGTATTTTGCCAAAGCCTTTCCTGATCGGTTTTTTAACTGCGGCGTCGCGGAGGCGAATTTAGCGGGCGTTGCCGCGGGGCTGGCGACGGCTGGGTTTCATCCGGTTATCAACGCCTTTGCTATTTTTATCGCTCTTAAATCGACGGATCAGATACGCCATGATTTTTGCTACAACAATTTGCCGGTTATCATCGCCGGGGCGTACGGAGGTTTGAGCGATTCTTTTGACGGCGCAAGCCATCAGTCTGTGGCGGACATTGGGATTCTCCGGTCTCTGCCGAACATGGAGGTAATCGTACCCGGAGACAATCGGCAGGTTGAAGACGCGCTGGAATACGCGGCGGCTCGGAAGGGTCCGGTGTATATCAGGCTTTCCCGGAACGAAGTCCCGGAATTGCCGGCGGTTCCGGGTTTTGCCGCGAAAACGCCTCTCCGCCTGAAAGAAGGGACTGACCTGACCATAGCGGCTACGGGTTTAGCGGCGCAGTGGTCTCTTGATGCCGCGGAACTGCTGGAGAAAGAGGGGATCAAAGCGGAGGTCTTTTCCGTACCTTTTGTAAAGCCGCTGGATGGAACTTCCCTTGAAGCCTCTCTGCGGAAAACCGGCAGGCTCGTTACGGTTGAAGAACATTCGGTGGTAGGCGGCTTCGGGAGCGCGTGTCTTGAAACGCTGGCGGTTTCGGGGGTTCGGTTTTCGTATCTTCCCATCGGTATTCAGGATACCTTTGGAGATACCGGTCCCTACGCCGAACTGCTTGCCGCATACGGCTTGAGTCCGAAAGCTATTGCGGAAAAGATAAAAACCTTCTAAGCCGGTCTTCCGCCCTCGCCGGCGAGGGCGGAAGACTGAAAAACCGCGGCTTCCTCTCTCTTAATATTGAAAATGCCTCCGGTTGGTACTATAGTAAGAATAATAAACCAGCAGGAGCGTCGAACATTGGCAGGTAAAAACGGCTTTTTTCCCATAAAGTTTTCTTCACTGATAGTATTCAGTTTGAGTATTACGTGTTTTACGCTGGTCAGCGTTCTCGTATGGCTCGTGATGATACCGCGTTTTTTCAGCGGAGACTCTTCGTTTAACCGGTATATCTTTTTCATTTTGTGCGGGCTGGGGATTGCGACTGGAATTCTGTATGTGATTATCATCCGGTATTTTTTAAAATCCATAGTAGGATTTAAGCGGATTTTGAACGAGATGGGAACCTATCTGTTCATAGCAGACGCCGGAACCTACCAAATCAAGTTCATAAATGACGCCATGAAAGAGCTGTACGGGCTTGACGATACGGTCATAGGCAAGCGGTGTTGGGAAGCAATCCAGACCGGTTTTACCAAACCGTGTCCGTTCTGCCCTATCCCGCAACTGACAAGCCGTTCCTCCGGGTCTCTTGTGTGGGAGGAATGTAACTCCAAAACCGGCAGGTATTACAAAAACACTTCCAGTATTATCGGCTGGGGAAATGTCAAGCAGGCTTATCTTCAGCACAGCGTGGATATTCACGATCTGAAAGCCGCGGAAACTACCCTGAAAAAACGGCTGGAGCAACAGGAGCTGTTAGCCGCGATTTCCCAGAGTTTTATTTCCGCCAAAGAACTGCCGGTTATCATCAACAACGCGCTGAGGCTTATCGGGTCTTTTATGAGGGTCAGCAAAGTCGTGCTTGCCCGGCTCAATACCGAAACCGGAATGTTGGACTACGAATACGAGTGGTACAATGAAACCCAAGGTCTCTCGAAATTATCGAGGCGGTCTTACCAGTTCAGTCAGGGCGGGATTTTGTACAACACCTTTATTTTGAAAGGCAAGCCCTATTTAAGTTGCAACGACGTGGAAGCAAGCCCGGAATTTACGGCTATGTACGCTCCTTTAGGCATCAAAGCCTTTATCAGTATTCCGATTGTCATTCAAGGCGCGTTCTGGGGGGTTTTAGGGATCGACGAGTGTATGCAGGCTCATCATTGGGATGAAAGCGATATACAGTTTGTGCAGTTAATCGGCAACACCCTTGGGGGGATTATTATCCGGGTTATCGGGGAAAACCAGCTGTTGCGGATGTCTTCGATTGTGGACAGTACCCCGCAATACGTCTCATATTTTAACGCCGCCGGGCGGCTCGAGTATATCAATCAAGGAGTCTGCGCTATTTCCGGGTATACTTCGGATGAGCTGATGCGGTGCGGCATAGATCTCCTCTTTGACGAAGATACGAGGACCTTTATCCATGAAATTTTTATTCCGACGGTATTAGAACGGGGACACCACCAAACCGAAATACCGCTCATACGAAAAGACGGAGAACAGCGGATTTTATCGTTTTCCGCTTTTACCATAGAAGCTAAAAAAGACGACTTCGGCAGTATCGGGACGGACATCACTGAAATCAGGGCATTGGAATCCGCTTTGATCGCCGCCAAAGAGCGGGCGGAACAATCGAGCATGGCGAAGAGCGCGTTCCTCTCCCGAATGAGCCACGAAATGCGGACCCCCTTGACCGCAATTATCGGCATGACCGCGATTATCCAATCCTCAAACAGCAAAGAAAAGCTGGAATACGGTCTCGCCAAAATAAACGAAGCCTCGGTTCATCTTCTGGGGGGCATCAACGATATTTTAGATATGTTCAAAATAGAAGCCGGCAAATTAGAGCTGTCTCCCTCGGAATTTGATTTTGAAAAGATGCTCCTTCGGGTTGCTGGGATGATGAACTTCAGCATCGCCGAGAAACAGCAGAGTTTTACCGTTAATCTGGACCCTGACCTGCCGGGCTATGTGGTCGCCGACGAACAGCGTCTGGCTCAGGTCATTACCAATTTGCTCAGTAACGCGGTGAAGTTTACCCCCGAAAAAGGGACGGTAACGTTGTCGGCGAGGCGGATTGCCGGCAAAGAGAGCCTGCATATCATTCAATGCTCTGTTGCGGACACCGGCATCGGCATCTCGCCGGAACAGCAAAGCCGGCTTTTTTCCCTGTTTGAGCAAGTTGACGGCAGTATAACCCGGAAGTTCGGCGGAATCGGTTTAGGGCTTGCGATTGCGAAGAACATCATCGAACTCATGGGCGGAACGATTTGGGTTACATCCGCTTTAGGCAAAGGCTCGGACTTTACCTTTGAGATTGCCCTCGCGGAGGGAAGCCGTAAGCCGATGCCGGCCGCGCCTCCGGAACAGCAGAAACCTGACGCCGGACAAGATGACAAGAATATATTTGCAGGACAGCGCATCCTCTTTGCGGACGATGTGCAGATAAACCGGGAAATCGTAGCGTCTTTATTGGAAGATACGGGAATCCTGATTGATACGGCGGAAAACGGAGTACAGGCCTTGGCGATGTTTGAGGAAGCTCCCGCAAAGTATCGGCTTATCCTGATGGATATTCATATGCCGGAAATGAGCGGCTTTGAAGCGACTCAGCGGATTCGGGCGTTGCATACCGAAGAAGCTCGGCGCATCCCGATACTAGCCATGACCGCTAATGTTTTCAAGGAAGATATTGACCAGTGTCTCGCCGCGGGCATGAACGATCATCTCGGCAAACCCATAAATATAGAAGAACTTATGAAAAAATTGAAACGCTATTTGCTGTAACGCCTGCAAAAATTCCGCAGTCCGGCTGGATTTCCGCTTGACATTTTTTCGCAACCCTGGGATAATATCCTATGCTCTTAGATAGCTTAACCGCAGGACAGACTACGCCCCACAGGTCACAGGTCACAGGTCACAGGTCACAGGTCACAGGTCACAGGTCACAGGTCACAGGTCA
>JAIRPH010000009.1 GCA_031257135.1 Spirochaetaceae bacterium | reverse complement strand
TCTTTTTTAAAGGGAAAAACCTTCAGCGAGGAGGCTCAAGCGGTTCTTTCTGCGGGAAAGGCGTTGTGGAAGTATTACCACGGAAAAATCAAAAACAACCGCGCGGCTTCCGTGAACGCCTCGTTTTACGACATTCGGGAATTTTTTCAGGGGCGCAAAGAGTCAGGAACTATGAACACAAAGTCTGCCGATGAAACCTACACCGCGCTTATCGGCGGTTTGCGGGACGCGCAAAAAGTTTTAGCAAAAAAAATTGAACCGAAGGTCTACGAATACGGCTTTTTGCGGAAGTAGAGGGCGTTATCCGCTTTTTGCGAATAGCAGGGTTCTCCTTCAAACGAGCTTTGCAGATTTATGCGTAAATCAGAAAAAATGCTCGAAGGAATTAAAAGCCGGCTGATATTCCGTCTGGGAATCTTGCATATTTTATCTGTTTGTAATATAGTTTTAAAAAAAGATAAGGGGAAAAATGAACTATGCGATAGCCCTGGTTCCGGGAGATGGAATAGGACCCGAAGTTATTGCGCCGGCAACAGACGCGCTGGACGCCGTAGGAGATAAATACGGACATATCTTTAACTACGCGGAGCTTGAAGCCGGAGGAAAAGCCGTCGATACCGTCGGCGAGCCTCTGCCGGCGGGTACTCTGGAAGCCGCCAAAGAATGTGACGCGTTGCTTCTCGGCGCGGTGGGGGGACCTAAGTGGGATACTCTGCCGGGGCATCTTCGCCCCGAGCGGGCATTGCTGGGATTGCGAGCCGGTTTAGGGGTTTTCGCTAATCTTCGTCCCGCGTATTTACTGCCTCAGCTTCAGAAGGCTTGCCCCCTCAAAGACGAAATACTCATTGCAGGAAATCCCGAAAAAAAGCCGACCTTCAACTTCCTCATTGTCCGGGAGCTGACCGGCGGGCTGTACTTCGGCGACCGAGGACGAAGCGGCGACCATAAATCCGCCTTCGATACAGAAACCTATTCTTGGGAGGAGATTGAGCGGACTCTTCGTACCGGATACGACGCCGCTATGGTACGCCGGAAAAAACTCTGCCTAGTGGATAAAGCAAACGTGCTGGAATCTTCCCGGCTGTGGAGGGAGGTTGCCGGAACGGTATCTAAAGAGTATCCTGAGGTGGAAACGTCGTATATGTATGTTGACAACTGCGCTATGCAGATTATCCGCTGTCCCGGTCAGTTCGACGTGATTGTTACGTCTAATCTGTTCGGCGACATCCTGTCTGATGAGGCGTCGGTATTGACCGGTTCTATCGGGATGCTTCCCTCGGCGAGCCTCGGAGCGCGGGGAAAGGCTGAACGGACTATGGGGATGTACGAGCCGATTCATGGCTCCGCCCCTGATATTGCAGGCAAGGATATAGCGAATCCTCTGGGAACGATTCTCTCAGCCGCGCTGATGCTCCGCTATTCCTTCGGGCTGGAAAAAGAGGCGGCCGCGGTGGAAACCGCAGTGACTTCGGTTTTGGACGCCGGGTTGCGGACCAAAGACATTGCAGGCTTCAGTGAAGCGGAAACCATCGTCGGCACTAAGGCTATGGGAGAAGCGGTTCTAAAAGCCCTCGAAAAATAGCGGTTTAGATTGCCCGCGCCTCCGGCGGGGGTTTGGTAAGGAGCAGTACTATGAAACGTATACTGTATCTGATGATATGCTTCAGCGTAGGTATGGCATATACTCAGGAGTTTGATTTTAATCTGGATCAGCTGAATCCTGAAGCGTCGTATCTTCAGGAATCGGTTGAGCTTATGCTTATCCGGGAGCAAAGCCGCGCCGACAGCCGGGAAATGAAGCTAACCGCCTTAACGAATATCGAAGCGGCAATCCGGCGGGGAGTTACCGGCGGGGAAGTGTTTACCGCTTTGGAGTATCTGGCTTTAGAGGGAACCCTGCGGAGAAGCGCATATCAGAACCGCATGGGCTATCCTGACATCCGAAGCAAAGCCGCGGTATATCTCGGAGAGCTAGGCACGCCCGAAGCGCATACGGTCTTGTTAAAGATGGCCGGACTGGAATTTGAAACTACGGTTCTCACTCAGGTCGTAACTTCGCTGAAGAAGATAGGCATAAACAAGGATCAAGAAACCGTGAACGTCATAACCGCGATTCTCACTCGTTTCGATATGCTTTCCCCGGATAATCTGCTGGCTCTTTCAGGAATTGAGGCTTATGAAACTTTTGCGGCTCAGAACGGCTGGAAACTGGACTCGGCGTCGATGCTGGCGATTTCTAACATTGCAGACGGACGCTATCACGGACGCATCCGGCAGAGGGCGCGGGACTTATTAGTTCAGTTGCGGACTTATCATCACCGTAGCTCATCCGGGTCTTAAAAGAAACAGCGGCAGAATATACTGCCGCTGTTGCAGGATTACTTATTCAGAACGCTACCGTTTTTTCGCCGTCTTCCCCGCGGGGGCGCGGGCGGCTTTTTTCGGCTGTTCTTCCGGCGCTCTGTCAAGAGAAGAGGCTGGAAACACCGCCGATTGCGCTTCATTAGCGTCGGAAAACCATACGGTCGTAACCGTTTTTTTGTCGGCGTCAATGTCCTGAACAATCATTTTGGGACTATTGGGAATCCCGGCGGCAACAACGACTTCGGCAATAAGAGAACCGGTTGCTCTTACACTCATCAATAACTCCTTCATTAATTATAAGTATCTTATTGTATACCAGATTCAGCGGAAAATGTCAACACACTGGAGAACAGCGTTTATTCGCCTCAGTCTGGAGACAATCCGGCGGTAATTCTACAAATTCAAGCCGATTGCCGTCAGGATCATGCGTCCAAAATTGGATGCATCGGGAAAATCCCCGTTTCAGCGCTACATCGATGGGCGCGCCCCGGCTTCGCAGTTCCTCCAAGGTTTTAGCCGCGTCGTCTACCTCAAAACAGAGGTGAACATACCCAATAGTCTGCTGGGCAGGGGCGGCTTCTTCGACGCCGTCGGGAAAAATCTCTATAAACTGGCTGGGAGCTACGAAAATATGTACGCTTCCCAGTTTTTCCCCCGGCGCGTTATACATCCGAAAGGCTTCTTTCAAGCCCAGCACATCCCGATAAAAGGCGGCGGTCGCCTCAATATCCTTTGCTCTGACGGCAATATGTCCTAACCGTGTAATCATAGCTCAATCTATCATGTCTGCGGCGTACTGTCAAACGCTAGTTTTTGCAGGACGAGGAAAAAAACCTGCTTTGACGGCTTCAAAACCATAAACGCATCTTCAGCGTCCGCGGGATATAAAAGACTACCCGATATTCGCCTTTTAGGGCTGACCCAATTTCCGACTTACTGTTCCAATATCCTACTGCCGATTTTACCCCGTTCGATTTGGATTTTATTCGGTATACGTTCTTTCAGCGCGTCTACGTGGGATATAATTCCGATAAGCCGTCTGCCGTCGGCGAGACCTGCTATGA
>JAIRPH010000006.1 GCA_031257135.1 Spirochaetaceae bacterium | reverse complement strand
GGTAAGTTCTTTTTCCCCGGCTTGAACCGCGAGAACTTCTTTGTAGATATTTTTAGGCAGTCGTTCCCGCATGACCGCGTTGGAAAAGCAGTTGGAGCCGTATAATTCGGCTACCGGCGGTTTGGTAAAATCAACGATACTCAGGGTAAGATATCAGCATGAAATGTGCCAAGTATAAGTATATATTTTGCAAAGACTTAAAAATCCGGCCCTCCTAAGAAAGTACCAATCCGTAAGGTTTCGGGAAAAAACCCCACAAAAAGGTATGAAAGGGAGCCGCCCCCCATCCCCCGAACCCGGCCCGGCCTGCCGGAATTCCCCTTGGCCCGGAACACCTCCTTCCCGTCAAACCTTCTCGTTAGAGCCTCTCTAACCCCTGCGTTAGAGGTGTTCTAACGCATGAGGTAGAGGCGAGCTACCTCATGCGTCCGAGGGGAGCTTAAGGATAGTTAAGGAGGGAGCTTAGGCAGGGCTAAGGAGAGAGCTTAGGCAGAGGTTAGAGGCGAGCTTAGGCAGAGGTTAGAGGCGAGCTTAAGTGGTGGCTGGTGTCAGACACATTCGGCGAGGGCTTGATACGGCTTGGGATAGCCTCTGGGGTCCCAGACTAAAAATTATGGAAGAAATACTTGAATAACTAAAAGCCCTGAACGCAAAACTTGATACGTTAATCAGGATTTTACAAAAGCCCGAAAACAAGGTAAGCCGAGGCTTGGAAATTGCGGCTACCGGGGTCGGTATTCTTGGTATTTTAGGCATAATATATTATCCGAAACTGGTTGAGGAGTTGATATGTTTTTTCAGTTAATCGTAAGTATCGCCTTGATACTGATAAGTATCTGCCTCTTTATGATTGTCCGATATATACGCCGGCATCCCTAACAGTTGCACAACTCAAGGCACGAGATATAGATACCTCCGAGATGCCCGAACTTACCCAAGTGCAACTCGCCCGCCTTAAAACCCGCCCTCAAGGAACCAGCCCATGCCTGCTAATACGCTTACGTGCCGGGAAACCGCATACTAGGGTCAGAGACTTGGTCAATCACACCGAAGATACGCCTTAGCCGATAAAACAGTCCGCCGAACCGCCATTGCTCAGGCTTTTTTGCCAGACCAGCCTTCACGGGGTTCTCGTCGATATACTCTGACACCTTCTCAAAGTCCTTTTCATCCTTAATTATCCGGGAAAAGAATCGTTCTCCCCACAGATGCCCTTTGGTATTGTGTTTTTTGTTCCACCATCTGGCGAATCTGCTCTTCAGCCATTGCATGATTTTGGACAAAGACTCTCCATATCCGGGCTTAATGAGAAAGTGAATGTGGTTATCCATAACGCAAAAGTTCCACAAAGCGAAGGAAAACCGCTTTTTTGCCTGAACCGTGAAGTCCAGAAAGGCTTGTTTGAACTGCGGCTCCCGTAATTCATGGTTGCCGCGGTTTATTTCGGAGGTAACGTGATAGGTCGCTCCTTCTACAAGTACGCGTAATGATCTCATAACTTCTATATGGCAGGGCTATGGAATTTGCTTTGGTTTCGGTGCGGTTTCGGTGCCAGACACTGATGGGTATGTCTGGCACTGTGCAACACTCCGAGTCTCCCCGGCAGGTCGCGAGGGTGCTGGGGTCAGACGACTTACGGGTAATCGGTGGGCTCGCTGGTGTCAGACACACTCGGCTGGGGCTTGACAGTGGTTTACCTCAAAACCCCGGGAACCCCTCGAAAAATCCCACATAAGCCATTGCGTTTATGACAGTACTTGGGAAGCCGCCGAAGCCTACAAACTTGGAAAAAAACCCTCGGGTAACAGCTTTCGCCAAAAACGATCGCCTTAACTTTTCCATCTGGTATCGCTTTGAAGGAGTCCCGCACCGCTATTACCCGGACTTTCTCGTGAAACTGATAAACGGCAAAACCCTTGTGCTTGAAACCAAAGGACAGGACAGCTCTCAAGCGAAAGCGAAACGCGCCGCCCTCGAAGAATGGATAACCGCGATAAATTGCCTCCGGGATTACGGTAAATGGGTCTGCGATAGTTCTTTCAATATCGCCGATATAGACGGTATAATCGCAAAACATACCGCATAAAAACCCGGAAATTACCTACAAAACTAATCTCTGGTTTTACAGAATAAAAATACGAAAGGGTTGATTTTCTTTTTAAAATCGGTAAGATTTCTTGATTTTTCTTTATATGCGCGCTATAGTAATTTGAAAGAAGAGGCGTTATGACGCCTGCTTCAATACATTCAGAGGAGTTTTGCTATGAAACGGATGCTTGCCGCGGCGATATGCGCGGTTGCGCTATCGGGACTTGGGGCGTTGGAAATTACCGGTACTGCGCCGGAGTTTGAATTTATCGTCCCGACGCCGCCCGAATTGGATACTATCATCATGTTAAACGACGAGGTAGAGGAGTTGTTCCTCAACGCCTTGGACGAAATCAACGAGCAGATCAAAGACATCAACGTTAAGCCGACTAAGGTTATCAAGGCTTTCGGCAACGCTTCAGTGTACGCAAGTACCGGCGCGGCTCTGCGGAATTATGCAGGATACAAACGCTTCGGCGTTGCGATTGGAACAATGTTCGGCGCGCAACTTCCTTACAGCATCTTTGAAGTTCTCGGGGATCCGAATTCCATCGGCGCTAAGGTTATGAATAAATTAGAGGCGGAGAAAGATATGGTTGCAGGCGTTAACGCGCAGGGCATCAACGTCCAGTTCGGACTCAATATGTCTTTTTTGGTGAAGAATCTCTACTTGGGCTTAAAAGCCGGCTATTTTCCCGGAAACGCGTTCCTGCCTGATACCATGAAATTCACGACCTTTTCCGGGGGCATTACTGCGTCTTATCAGCTTCTTCCCCGGATAAATGTCCTGCCCATAGGACTGCTTATGTGGCGAGGGGTGAGTTTCAATTCCGGCGTTATCTATCAGGGGACTATGATGGGAATCCAGATGCCTTTGGACGCGGTATCGCAGGACGACGGCGGCAACTTCAGCCTGACCGTCAATCCGAAAGCCGCGCTGGATATTGCGGTTCACACGGTGACCATTCCTCTTGAGGCGGTTACTTCGATAAGGCTTTTGTGGGCGCTGAATCTTGCGGTAGGTCTCGGCGCGGACATAGGCTTTGGTTCAAGCGAAGTAACTATCGGCGCGGAGGGCGATATCAACGCCGACCCGAAAGGCATATACGCCGGTCTAGTCCGGCAGAGCAGAGCTGGAAGCCTCAGCCTCAGCGCGGGCGGAAAAGAAGGTCCTTCAATCTTCTACCCAAAACTGATGCTCGGCTTAGGGCTTTCCCTCGGACCCGTGCTGATCGATATTCCGGTAACTTTTTATCTGAGCAACGGCTATTCCGCGGGAATAACCGTCGGCGTTACGTTCTAATTTCCCGTCCCGCCTTCGTCAGGGCGGATGCGCCTTTGCCGAGCATCCGCCGTTTGTACGCTGAAAACGATGACGCGCTCCGCTGATGCGATATAAGATTTCTGGGAAACGGCGTTCTGTTCTGAAAAAATCTCTTTACGGCTTGCAAATACCTACTTTTTTTGATAATATTATTCAGCTTTTACAGGAAGGACGGTTACATGAAGATCAGGATAAAACTGGTGGCGGTTATTGCCGCGCTGAACATACTCGGCATTGGGATTTTGGCGGCAGTAAGCATGGTCTACGCAAGGCTCCAAATCAGGACATTGGCGACGGAAAACGCGCTGAATATCGCACGGCAGAAAAGCGAAACCGTAAAAAACTGGATCAGTATGTATATGGACTCATCTCGGACCATGGCGGAAATTATGGCCCGCTACGAAACCGTCCCCGCCCAAGAGCGGCGGTCATTCTGCAACGATATACTTAAAGGAGTCATGGCGGCGCACCCGGAGATTACCGGCGCTTGGAGCGTCTGGGAACCGAACGCCTTAGACGGACTCGACCGGGAATACGCCGATACTCCCGGAACCGACGCTTCAGGGCGATATATATCCTATTGGTCCCTCGACGGCGGGGGGAA
>JAIRPH010000233.1 GCA_031257135.1 Spirochaetaceae bacterium | reverse complement strand
CGTACCGTTGAGTTTTTTGTGATCAGAGTAAGGTTTCTTGGTTCCTTCGCCGTCGTAATAAAATTTGCATTTCGCTAAATTTTTTTCCGGCGCGCCTTTGATGAGGGTGAGGTTATAATCTCCCGCGACGGTTGTTGCGGAATATTTATTCGTGCTGTTGAAGGGAATTTTCCCGATGGTTTTCACGGAAACCGGAATACCCGCGCCCATAGAAAACCCCAGAATCGCCCGTTCCGTGGCGTTTCCGCCGATTGCTCTCTGCTGATCCCCGGAACCGGATATGACAGAATCAGTGTTTTGATGTATCGAGAGCGAGAGAATCTTTTTTAGTCCTTCCTGTACGGACTGATAGGTTTTATACTCTTTGCCTCCGCCGTCGATAAACGTTACTACCTCCAGCTTGCCTTTGGTGATAGTTCCGGTTTTATCGCTGAACAGGTAGTTCAGGCTTCCTGCGGTTTCGATTCCCGCGATTTTTCTGACGAGGACGTTATCCTTGAGCATTTTTCCCATATTCAGAGCCGACACAATCGCTATCATTAAGGGCAGACCTTCGGGAACCGCCATAACGATAATAATAACCGCCAGCATTACTGCGTGAATCACGTCGTTAAGGACATGAGACCAGTTGGAAAGATACGTGGCAATCTGAGCGGAGTCAAAATGGTGGGCAAGTACGATGCGCTGAAACAGCAGGGCAACCGCAATCGCAATGCCTCCGATATAGCCGAACTTACTGATTGTACCTGCAAGTCCGCTTAGTTTTACTTTCAGCGGCGTTTCCCGGTCGTCGGCGGTTTGGAGTTCTTTGGCGATCTGCCCGTACACTGAGCCGTCTCCGACGACTTTGACTTCCATGACCGCGTTGCCTGAATACACGACAGACCCTCGGAACACTTTGTAGGGATTGAGAAAATCCATTGCCGCGGAGTCGTCTTTATAATCCGCCGGAACCGGCGTCTTCGACGCTTCTTTCGACTCGCCGTTGAGTACCGACTGATCCACTTTAATCGCTCCGTCGATGATAACGCCGTCAGCCGGAATTTTATCTCCGGGCTGGAGCAGGATTGCGTCGCCCAGCACGATGTCGTCAATCGGGATTTCCACAATCCGCCGGTTGCGGTAGAGTTTGCATAGTATCTTTGAGGCTTCTTCCTGCAACTTCTGGAAAGCGTTTTCATTGCGATACTCGGAAAACGTCGAAACCAACGTGGCAAGCAGAATGGCAACCGCGATGCCTACCGGTTCGTACCAAGCCATTTCATCTTCGATCCAGCCCATATATGATCCGACCACCAGGATCACGTTGACCGTCAAGGCGAGGCAGAGGATTTTTATCATCGGGTCTCCGAAATTCTCTTTTAATTTCTCCCAAAATCCCTCGGTTTTCTGCTCAGTCAGCCGGTTGGCGCCGTATTTTTCCTTTGACGCCACGGCTTCCGCATCGGTCAAGCCGAATGTATCCATCGATTAACTCCTTGCAATGGTATGTTTTTTCAGTGTAATGAAGAACCTCCGCTTTGACAAGATATATGATATACCCGGAGCGTTGAAAGCGTTTCAGCATTGCCTTTTTTTCTGAGTAATTCATAGAACTGAGGATTGAGGTTCTGCCGAATCCGTTTGACGGTCTTGTTGAGCGGAAGTAGTTTTGCCTACTCTGCCTTTTTGATTCCCATACTGCTTAAAGCAGTATATACGATTTCTTGACTTTTTACTATTGAATATCGCTTAATAAGAGATTATTCTTAAAAAATGACATCGACATCCATACGCATGATAGCCCTTGATTTGGACGACACCCTCTTACGGTCGGATTTAAGCATTTCTTACCGGACCAGGAATGCGATTAAACGGGCGGAAGCCGCGGGTATTGTGGTAGTCTTGGCTTCCGGCAGGATTCCCGCGGCTATGGAACGGTTTGCCCGGCTTCTGGGTATGCACAAACGGGCAGGGTATTTGATTTGCAATAACGGGACGATTATCCAGGAAAGCAATACCGGCAAAACCGTGTATGAAGTTCGGATTCCTGTGAAAACCGCGTTGATCGCCTTCGATTTGGCTTCCGCCGAAGGATTTCCGGTTCAGTTGTATGACGATGATATCATGTATGTCTCAAAACCCAACGAATTCGCTGATTATGATCAGAAAATCACTGGATTACGGCAGGTAGTGGTAGAGAATTTCAGAGATATGGTTGCAGAAGGCTGTTATAAACTGCTCATCCCCGGAGACCCGATGATCCTGCGCCCCTTGGAACTGCTTTTGCGGACCTATATCGGAGACGATGCGACCCTGTTTACCAGTAAACCCTATTTTTTGGAGCTTCTCCCTCCGAAAACCGATAAGGGAACCGCCTTAGAAAAGGTAGCGGAAAAGCTGGGCATCCACCGAGAAGCGGTTCTTGCCATCGGAGACTCCATGAACGACGAAGCCATGATCCGCTGGGCCGGCGTCGGAGTCGCTATGCTGAACGCCGACGAGCGGATCAAAAGCATCGCCGCGCTCGTCACTGAACGGTCCAATGATGACGACGGCGTCGCGGATGTTATCGACCATTATGTACTGCGTCAACGGTAATGTGTAACCTCAGGGTACGCGGCTTGTTTTCATAGTATAAACTTCTTCATAATCCTTTCTTAATGATTTATCTTGTTATGCTGTTGCCGTTTTCCTCCTTTCGGCAACAGCATTTTTATTGATTTTTTAACGCCGCCGGATCATTTCGGTTACGGTTACGTCCGGGTGACGGTACCGAGGCGTGTCAGGCTTGAGACGAATGTAGCCGATAGCCCGGGCGGGACACCAATTCAAACAGGCTTGACAGTGTTCG
>JAIRPH010000150.1 GCA_031257135.1 Spirochaetaceae bacterium | reverse complement strand
CGGGTAACGATAAAATCCGGCGCGCCGCAGGCGATGCGTTTCGGCTCGTTGGTTATGTCTAAGCCGGAAGTCAAGGCTTCCAGCAGGGTTTTCAGCGCGGGACGGTAGCTATGTTCGGTCGCGTTTCCCCCTCGGTAAATGCCGTCGAGTTCGGCGGTATACCGGATTATTGCCTGATCCGGCGTTTCCATACGCTCAGTATACCATTCAGCCTGAAAAACAGCAACCCTGTTTCAATCGGCAGGCTTGCCTAAGCTCTTTGAAAAGAAACAAGCCTTCGGGCTATTCGCTGTTTGAAGCGCAAAACGCGGTTAAATGAGAAAGCAGGTTGCGGTCTGAGTCGGCGAAGTCTAGGGTTCTGATTTCTTCCAGCGTAGCCCAGCGATACTCGGTATGTTCCGCCAGCTTGAAATCATATCCTTCCAAGCGAACTTGGTAGGCATAGACCCTATGAAGCCCGCGATATTCAAACGAGGCTGATCCCAGAAAAGGTCCTACGGTAATTGGAACTTCCAATTCCTCCTGATACTCTCGAAGCAATGCGGCTTCGTCGGTTTCTCCGGGTTCCACTTTACCTCCCGGGAACTCCCATTTCTCTCCTAATGCGCCGCCGGGACGCCGCCGGGCGATGAAGAATTTTCCCTGTTGCATCGCGATTCCCGCGACCGATCTTTTTTCCATGAGCCGTTTCCTTAAATGAGCAAGACTTGGGGAAACAAAAAATGCAGAACCGCCGCCGTAATCGCCAAAAAACCAATCTGCTTTTTATAGTTATTCAGAAACAGTTCCAACAAACTCGGCATGGAAGGCTCAAGGGTTGAAGTTTTCCGATAGTATTCCAATACCAGAACAGAGCCTGCCGCAAATCCTATGATTGCGGGAATAATATCGCCTAGTACCGGCACGTCCCCTTGTATTGCGGATAGGAGTTTAAATACTCCCGAAACAATCGTTAAAATACCTATCGCCAATCTAAAGGCGTCATTCTGTTTTCTATCGCTTATCAGGCTATACCCTGCCGCGGCGTTACACAAAACGGATAAAAAATAGAACTGCATCATGTCTCTACTATACTATGGCCGCGGCAAAAAGTGCAAAGGCTTTACGGTTTTTAAAAATATTTTGAAAACTTTGTACTTTTTACGAAAAGCGTTACCTTATCTGCGCCAAAAAGAATATATAAAGGTATAGCGCATTGAAAAAGTATCAAAATGATACACTTTTACGCCCTTTTTTAAAAAACGGGTCATTATGTAACTGGTAGCGTTTGGACATTCTAAAAATCTGAAATCCGCTGGGTTCGCGTATATCCGCTGGGATGCTATTTCTTTATTATATAACAAATTAGGATATATATTATATCTTTTTTAGGTATATGATTTTTTTCGTCTTGGCATATTTCTTGCTTATATATTAATATGTGCAAGGTACTGTGAAGGAGGGCACGATAATGACGAGTGTAAAGACCAAGAAAAAGAACAGCCAGACCGGAAACGCCGGTTCCGACGACAATATTCTCTCGGTGTATCTCAAGGAAATCAATAAGATTCCGCTGTTGAGCAAAGAGGAAGAAGATCAGGTCGCGCGGGCGGCGGCGCAAGGCAATAAAGCGGCTCAACATAAGTTGGCAAGTGCTAACCTTCGCTTTGTGGTGAATGTCGCCAAGAAATATCAGGGGCAGGGGCTTCCCTTATCCGATCTTATCAGCGAAGGCAACATCGGACTGCTCAACGCGATTGAGCGGTACGACGTCGATAAAGGCTACCACTTCATTTCCTACGCGGTGTGGTGGATCCGTCAGGCAATCCTGAAAGCCATCTGCGAAAAATCCCGGATGATCCGACTTCCCCTGAATCGGGCTAATGAACTGGTCCAGATCGAAAAAGCCAGAAAACTGGTCCAAGACGGGCAAGGCTCTGAAGCGGAAATCCGCGAAATCGCCCGGCTTTTAGAAATGTCCCCGGCTCATGTAGAAGAGCTGTTGAACATCAGCCGGGACCTAATATCCCTAGAAAATCCCGTCTACGCGGATAAAGATTCTTCCCTGCTGGGAGATTTTATCGAAGACGAAACGTATATCCCGCCGGACGAGCAGGCGGTGGTCAGCGCGTTACAGCAGGACATCGAAAGCGTTCTGGATACGCTGAATCCGAAAGAAGCGGATATTATCCGCTACCGATTCGGGCTTGGGAATAACGTGCCGATGTCGTTAAAAGAAATCGGCGACCGGTTCAACCTGACCAAAGAACGAATCCGGCAGATTGAAAAAAAGGCGCTGAAACGGCTTCAGCATCCTTCCCGGCAACGGGTGCTTGAAAACTATGTAGCGTAAAACCGCAACCCCTCGAAAACTCCGGTTTCCGAGGGGTTTCTCTTTTTCAGTTATGCCCTGATCCCTCGAAGTTTCTTCAATTCCAAGAAAATCATTGCTCCGGTTAGCAGGAAGGAACAGCCGTCCGCCACCGGCGCGGCCGCGATTACGCCGTGCAGTCCCCAGAACTTGCCGAAAATCAGCATACAGGGAATCAGTACGATGAACTGCCGAAGCATGGAAAGCAGTATGGATATTTTAGGACGCCCGGTAGCCACAAACACGTTAGCCGATACGATTTGAAATCCGTTTACCGGCAGAAACAGCATAACGATCCGCATTGCCCACGGGGAAAAACTCAGAAGCGCGGAACTGCCTTCCGGAGCGAAAAGCCGGACCAGTTCATGGGGAAACAACTGGACTATAAGAAACCCCGCGGTACAGATTGCCGTAGCCGCGAGCGTCGCCCGAAGATACGCGCCTAATACGCGGCTGAATTGTTTCGCGCCGTAGTTATAGCCTAAAATCGGCTGAACCCCCTGATTAATGCCGAATACGGGCATCAAAATCAGCATGGCTATAGACATTATGATGTTCATTCCTGATAGGGCTATATCGCCGCCATTGGCAACGCCCAGAGCTTCCGCGCCGTACCAGCTCATACTGGCGTTGTAGAGAAACTGCACCCCGGACATAACAAGCTGTAGGAAAAACTGCGCCGACCCGAAAGCCATGATCTGACCGATTATACCGGGAGAAAGCCTAAACGTTTTCAGCCGCAGGCGGATCACCGTTCTTTTATTTAGGTTAAAAGACAGCATCCACACTGCGGAAGCGAACTGCGAGATAATCGTCGCCCAAGCCGCCCCTTCTACGCCCCAGTTAAACGCAAAGATAAACAGCGGGTCCAGCAATATATTTGTTCCCGCGCCGATGAACATCCCGATCATGCTTATCATGGGGAAGCCCTGCGCTCTGGTACAGTGAGAAAACCCAAAACCCAGCATGAAAAAGACTTGTCCGTAGAGGATGATGCGGAAGTAACTGCGGGCGTATCCCAAAGCCTCACTGCCTTCCTGCGCGCCGAGAATCGAAATGATAGGATCAAGAAAGATAAGGCCTATCCCGAGAACTAAGATTCCCAGAGCCAATAGCAGAAAAAAGCAATGATTCAGCGCGTTTTCCGCTTCATCCCGTTTGCCTTGACCGAGACGCATAGAGATCATATTTGCGGACCCGAATCCGAAAAGCATAGCAAAAGCCATGCCTATTGTCATCAGCGGCAGGACTAGGGATAATCCTCCCAGCGCGACCTCGTTTACTCCCCGTCCGACGAAGATGCGATCCACCACATTGTACAGGGCATTGACCAGCATCCCCACGATTGCCGGAATAGAAAATTGCAGGAGCAGTTTTCCTACCGGCTCGGTACCCAGCCGCGTTGCGGCGTTGGAAGGAACGCCGCGGTTTGGTTCATTGGACATTGTACTATACTATGTTAGATTGTCTTTAGTATCAAGCGGACAGGGAAGCGCATATCCTTTTCTTACGTTCAGGATCAGCGCGAAGATTCCCAACGCTCCCAGCGGAAACAAGGCGAACACGCCGAACATTGCCGAATAGCCCAGCCGTTCTATGATAAATCCGCCTAAAATGGTTCCGACAAACGTAGGCAGTCCGTTTCCGAGAGATAAGTAGAGGGACATTCCCAAAGCGCGGCGTTCCGGCGGAACGCAGGCGGTAATAAACGCGATTCCCGCGGGATAAAACAGTCCGTAACAGAGGCTGTGAAAAAGCTGGGCGATTATGATACAGCCCTTAACGGGGAACAATCCGTAGATTCCAAGCCTGATCGACGTTGCCGCGGAGGAAACAGCCAGTAAAGGCAGAGGACCAAAACGCCGGATTAGCGGTTTTGAGAGAAACATCAACGGGATTTCGGAACCCGCCGACAGGGAAAGCATAATCCCCAGCGCGTCCCAGTGTACCGCTTCTCTGAGAAATAAGGAAAAAAAGCTGTTTACCGAGGTCATCGCCAGCCGGCTGAAGGCGATCATAAGCAGTCCCAAAATCAGCAGAGGCGTCCAGAAACGGTTTCCGTTTCGGCGGCGTTCTGTTTCGGGCGGTCTTTCCGGCGCGTTCCGTCCGGCGATATTAGTGAAGCCGGCAGGAATAATCAGGATAGCGGTCAAGGAACATAAGCCGGTAACGCCGAACCATGAGACCGCAGACGCCGGAGTATCCGGTTTAGGGAGGGGCGAAAACTGAAACAACAGCATCATTACAATGAAGCTCGCTGAGCCGGCGCATCGGAGTCTGCCGTAATCTCCTGAATCGCCGATGCTGATAGTCGTTACCGCGTCGAAAAGCGGAAACAGCGAGCGGAATCCGGCTCCCAACGCCGCCATGGAGAGCGCGATAAGCAGAGGATTACGAAAGAGGAGAAGCGGAATCAGGCAGAGGAATAGTACAATATGAGCGGCGATCAAGCCGGGCTTATATCTGCCCCAGCGGTCTGCGAAATACCCGAAAACAAAGGGTCCCGCAATGCCGGCGGCTTCAAAAACGCTCAACGCGATACCCGTCTGGGAGGGGCTTAATCCTTTATACCGCAACGCCAACGCAAGATAGGGCTGAAGCGACGCGACCGCGTAAACGCAAAAAAAGCCTACCGTAAAATAGGGAAACCTACGCATATATTCTTTATAGGTATTATGCCGGGAAAGTCAATACGCTTTTATCTGTGCGGAAATCCGCGCCGCCGCTATGCCCCGGCATTGTACGCTTTTTTATTTTTTTTAAAAAAGCGTCTGCTATGTAGACAAATTAATCAACATAGTATTTAATAGTTAGTAATGAGTAGAAAGTTTATCATATCAGAAAGAAACGCCTTGCTGACGCCTTGCAGAGTCAACGAGGTTGAGATGAGGGCAGACCTCGCCCTATGCGCCCCGCGCGTGCGCCCCGCGCGTGCGCCCCGCGCGTGCGCCCCGCGCGTGCGCCCCGCGCAATTATGAGGGCGCGATCCGCTTTGTCAAGTACCTAAGCCCCGAATTTAGCTCTTTTTTAAAGATTTTTTCACAATATTTTTTCTCAGGGATTTCCCGCCGCGCCGGACGCTTTGGCATTTTCTGCGGCGGGGCATCCCTGCGCTGTGCAGGGGCGTCCCGTCGCTTCGGCGGTATATCCCGTCGTTTTGCGGGTATATCCCGTCACTCTGACGGGGTAGGCGGACGACTCAACGGGGTAGGCGGACGACTCAACGGGATAGGCGGTCACTCTGACGGGGTAGGCGGTCACTCTGACGGGGTAGGCGGTCACTTCGGCGGGGTAGGCGGTCACTTCGGCGGGGTAGGCGGTCACTCCGGCGGGGTAGGCGGTCACTCTGACGGGATAGGCGGACGAGTCAGAAAAACAGCCGGCCGCTCCGGAGTGAACTCGGTTTGCCCGCAGGGTAATTCCCAATATCTCAGCTTTATCGCTACAGGAGGTTTTTATGTCCCATGATTGGCTCCCCTCAGCCAGAACCGAACAGCTCGCTATGGCTCGAACTTGGTCGGCTACGATAACGCCTAAAGCAAGCGCATGGAATGTCCCAACTGCGGAACTCGCCGCGCTTGACGGACTCGCAGGAACCGCCGCAGGCATCCTCGATAAGGCGCAATCCGCAGAGCGTACATCCATTGTCACCGCGCAGTGTAAAACCGCGTTTGACGCTCTTATCGAAAAGATGCGTTTTATCAAAAATCATTTCCTGCTTGTCCCGCCCTTGACGGATTCGGACTTGGTGTCTCTGGGGCTGAAGCCGAAAGATACTATCCGCACGCCCGTTCCGCCTCCGTCGGAGCAGGCGGAAGCGGATATTCTCCGCCCCGGGGTTCACTTGCTGGAGCTTATCCTGCGGGTTTCCGGGGGCGGACCGTTGCGGAACGGCGTCGGCTTTCGGGTTTACTGGGGCGTCATGCCTCACGGCGGAGCGGACTTATCCGCCGCGGCAAGCAATAAGCGGGAACTGATGAACGTTCCGGTATCGGGAGAAGCGTTGCCGTTTTCGCGCTTTACCAAGCGCAAGCGGGAACGGTTTGACTTTGACGCGGCGGACAGCGGCAAGACCGCGTACTTCTGCATCCGTCTTGAGAACGCTAAGGGCGAACCCGGTCCGTGGGGCGCGTTATTTTCGGCGGTGATTCCGTAGGCTTTAGCGTTTGACGCTGGGCGGGGCTTCGGCTTAGACCTCGCTTGTATGGCGTCCGTTAGGCTGGTTTGGTTATCGGATATTTGTTCTAGGAGGCGAGTATCTCGCCGTTCGTGAAAGTTATAGTAAGGAGGTAATGATATGACATCATTACAAAGAAAGACAGGGAGACCTGCCATCGGCTTGCTTGCGGTCATTGGGATTGCGGCATATATTTTGACCGGGTGTCCTCCCGAATCCAACGAGGATTCAAGTCCTACCGTAACCGGCGTGACTATAACGGCGGCGGAAGGGGCTACCAGCGTTGTCAAAGGCAGGACTCTGCAATTCACCGCAGTCGTTGACGGGACGAACAGCCCTGACCAGACCGTAATATGGGAAGTTACCGGCGGCGCGGCGGAGGGAACCATAATACACCCCATCACCGGACTGCTCAAAGTGGCGGCGGGCGAAACCGCGGCTAACTTGACGGTAAAGGCGACAAGCATGGCAGACGCCGCTAAAAGCAATGAAAAAACCATTACCGTTACCTTTGACGTCGTTACCGTAACTGCACCAGACGATAGCGTAGTTCAGGGCGGTACCCTACAGTTTAGGTCGGACCCGGCGGAGGTAATGTGGACAGTTACCGGCGGGGCAACGGGAACCAGTATCAATTCTGCCGGACTGCTCACCGTGGCGAGGGGCGAAACCGCGACTGCCTTGACGATAACGGCGACCGCGCAATCCAAGTCCGGCACAAAGACCGTAACGGTTTCGCCGGCTAAGGTTACTGTGACCGGCGTGACCGTAACGGCGGAGGCTACCAGCGTTGTCAAAGCGGATACTCTGCAATTCAGTGCAGTCGTTGAGGGGGACTCTCCTCCACAGACCGTGACGTGGACGGTCTCAGGCGGAGGCACGGGAACCAGTATCAATTCTGCCGGACTGCTCACCGCGGCGGCGGGCGAAACCGCCCTAATGCTGACCGTGAAAGCGACAAGCATAGCGGACACTACGAGATTCGGTATTTTATCCATAACGGTTAGGAGTATCGATACGCCCGTAAACAAGGGCGTCGCCATAGCCCCTGCAACCTATACGATAGCTCCGGGCGGGACGAAGGCGTTTACAGCGACGCCGGCGGAAGTAACATGGAAAGTTGAAGGCGGAGGGACGGGAACCGATATCAGCGACGAGGGACTGCTCACCGTGGCGGAGGACGAAACCGCGGATACCTTGAGGATAACGGCAACCGGCAAAACCGATGCTACGAAGTTTGGTACGGCGATAGTTACGGTTTCTCCTCCTGATGAACCTACGTATAAAGTTACGTTTGTCAGTAACGGCGGTTCGACGACGACTCCTCAGTTGTTGCTGAAAACCGGCGCAGAGGTGGCTACCGAGCCGATTGTTACCAAATTCGGCTATGTCTATGACGGCTGGTATGAAGGTACACTAGACGGTAATTTTGACCCCAGCAAGAAATGGTACTTTGAGACCCTAGTAACCCGCGATCTAATATTGTGCGCCAAGTGGAACCCGGCGATCTATGGCATCACGTATGTTCTGAACGGCGATGACGTGAACACGGCAAGTCTAGGATCAGGCTCTCCTACCTCATACGAGTATGAGCCGGCAACCGTCCCTAACACCGCGAAGGTTACTCTCGTTGACCCTACCCGAACCAACTACATCTTCCAAGGCTGGTATAAAGAACCAACCTTCGAGAACAAGGTAACGGCTATTATGAAAGGCAGTACCACCTCCGAAACGTTCTACGCCAAATGGGGTCCCCGCGGCGGAAGTTCGTTCGCGTACTACTGGCTGAATGAGGACGAGCTACGCCTCAGCGTGTCTCGAATCAGCGTGAGCAGTACAGGAAGCCTAACCATCATGCCTGAACCGACTGCTACCCCCTATACCAGCCACACATGGTACCTCAACGGCGTTCCAGATACAGCCGCCACCGGAAATACTTACTCCTTCTCCGGAGCGGGAAAAGCGGCTGATACGCGGTATACTGTCGGTCTGCGGGTAGTAAAAGGCGATCAGGTTTACTTCGATGAAATCATCATTAATATAACAAATTAGGAGCGGCACATGAAGATTTTTAACATTCTGGGAGCGGCGACGCTTTCCTGCATATTGTTGTCCTGCGCCATGCCCGCGGAGCCTTCCGCTGAGGCAAGCTACGGAATGGTCAGCATCAGCTTCGCAGACAACGCGGCTCGGACGGTCTTACCGGCTAAGACTTTTGAGACGTATACCTACACCTTTACTAAAGGGGGGACGTCTACGGTGTTAGAACCTGACGGCGCGGTATTCAGGCTGGAACCCGGAACCTATACCGTGGCGGTAAACGCCTACATCGGCGAGGTAGACCCGGATAATATTGCGGCTACCGGTTCCTCCTCCGCGCCGTTTCAGGTAACAGTTGGCGCGGTAACGCCGGTAACGGTAAACCTCACCGGTGAGACCAACTCCGGCGACGGAACCTTCAAATACAGGATTGGGTATCCCAGCCTACCGCAGACACATAGTTTTACCATGAAAAAACTGACGCTTCCGGGCGGCGTTCTCACGGAGAGTAATACGGATATTCTGGCTATTCCTGCGTCGGATTGGGGAGTATCAGAGCTTACCAATATGCCGGATGGGGATAGCGTCCCTGCCGGGTTTTATCTGGCAACCGTAATCTTTGAGGATGCCAACCACAAGAAAGCGGGCAAAACCGAGGTAGTGCATATCTACAACAAGATGACCACCGTGTTCGATGTGGGATTTGACCAGCAGGACTTTGTAGGCGAGAAGATGTCCGGCACGGTGATCATCGATAATAGATACTTCTCCGGCTCTATACCGGTATTAGGGGATACGCTCGATGCGGTCTACACCGACGATGACCCGCTATACTTTGACTCCGTTACCGGGATTACCGATACAGACGGACTCACGTACCAGTGGTATCGCCACACCGCGGTAGATGGGATGCCTGCCCCAATCACCGGCGCAACCGGCTCATTCTATACGGTCCTTGACGCCGACGTAGGCAATTATCTTTCCGTACGGGTAATGAGACTGGCAGTGAAGACTGACTATGTGTCCAGCCTTGACCCTGTCGCCCCATCGACTACTCCCACACCGCCGGTCGGTCCGGTTAAGATGGGCGTTTCCACCGTCGCCGCGCTTACGGCTTATCTGATGAATCCGAATACAACGGGCGGTACTTCCGCGGCAACTTCTCTCGAAGTTGTGTTTACCGACCATTCTCTAAACCTCGGTACGATAGCCGACACCGTAGACGACGCTACTCACCTGAACGGGAAGTTTGTGTCTATCGACTTTTCCCGCCTTACCAGTACGAGCATCGCGGCTAACCTCTTCGACAGCTGTACTAAACTGACTGCAATAACGCTTCCATCAACAATCGCAAGCATCGGGAATAGGGCATTCAGCGATTGCAGTTCTCTATCGACGGTAATATGCCTCGCCGAGGCTCCGCCTACACTCGGCACCGGCGTTTTTGCCAGCACTCCCACAGGCATGAGAATCGAAGTCCCTTCCGACTACTTATCGGATTATCAGACCGCCTGGAGCGCCTACTCCGCGCAGATAGTCGCAATTACGCCCTAGCGGGAAGCGGCGTTGTCTGTCGGCTCTGCGGGAAATATCCTGCGAAGCGCGCTTGCAGGTAACGCCTAACACAAAAGCCCTGCCCCGAATCGGGCGGGGCTTTTTTTGCGGGTAACGCCTCGGCAAGGGGTTTTGCGGAAACCGATACCGGCGGCTTGACACAATGCATCAATGCAAGGTATAGTAGCTTCGTTCACTTCAGAGGAAGCGGGTGAAAATCCCGCGCTATCCCGTAACTGTGATCGGCGAAAAACGCCGGCGAAACAGCCACTGCCTAAGGGCGGGAAGGTTGCCGGAGTAATGCCGTAAGTCAGGAGACTTTGGCGGACGCCTTTCGTATTTTTATGGAAGGAATCATTGTTTTTCGGGGCTTCGAGGTATAAGCGCCGGGAGTTTTCAGTTTTTGATAATCGGATGTAAAGTCCGGGAATCCTATCATATATACAATGCAAACTGCCCGCTGTCCGCTGAGGAGTCCTCACAAGGAGAAAAGTCATGGCGAGGACAATGACTTTATTAACCGGAAAGATCGCGAAACAATTAGTTTGCATTGCGTTGACCGCGTTTTTTTCCGCAGGCTGTCCGATGGAAGAGCCTGACGCGGGAGGCGCGCGCGAGAGCTGGCTTGACCCGCGGCTTATCGGGGCGTGGCGTTTCAGTTTTGCCGGCAGTTACGAACAGTGCGTCGTCACGGCAAAGCCGAAAAACAGCCGCAATCTGGGAACGCTTATGTTCGGACACAAAGGCTGGGGCGGCGCGTTCGGTTCAAGCTCAGAAGTATATCGCGATTCCTTCGGCGGAGACATCGTATACGCGAAAGCGTTCCGCACGAGTAATGACGATGACAAAAGCGCGGGCGTTATCATCATCGAATACTGGGAAGGCTATGAAAATAAGTGGCCCTGGTGGTCGGAAGCCCCGGAAGGCTGGGCTGAACAAGGCTACCGGTATCCGAACAAAAACTTCTACGGCGTTTACTACATCAATCTGTATGCTGACGGGCGTCAAGTTTTTCTCGCCTGCACTAACGACCAGTCTACCAACTACGGACCTACCGAAACCCGGACTTTGGAAGAAGCTATCGCCAAATTCACTGAAGCGAATCTGCCTAATATGCTGAATCTCGACGTAGGCGATCCGCACACCCGCTATGAAGGCTCGCTTGACGGCTACGAAGGACCTATGCCGTGAAAAAAGCAATACTGTTTTACGCTCTTTTTCTGTTTGGTTTTACCGCGCTGTCAGGACAAAACAGCGATGAAGAAGACCTTGAGGATTACACGGATTTCGGCGCCGACGAGGGCATTACGGTTACGCAGACGCCGGAGCGTCCCGCTCAGGAGCTGGTTATTACGCGGGAAGATATTGAGCGCATCGCCGCTCCGGACGTCGCGACTCTGCTGGAAGAAGCCCTCGATATGCCGATTACCCGGCACGGCGCGTACGGCAATTCCAGCGATGTAAATATGCGGGGATTCAGCACAGAGCGCATCGCTATTCTCATTGACGGCGTTCCCGCGAATTCCGCCATGTCCGGAGATTTTGACTTTTACACTCTGCCTATGAACAATATCGAGCGCATTGAGGTTATTTACGGCGGCGGCGATTCAAAATATAACGTGTCCGGCGCGCTCGGCGGAGTTATCAATATCGTCACGAAAAAGAAACAGCCCCCGGGGTGGCGTTTCGGTTTCGGCTTTTATACTATCGCTTACCTGCCCGGCGCGTATACCGAATGGAACGGCGAAAAGAAAAAAGCCCAGCCCCAAGACCTTATTGATACGCAGAAACTCGACGGGTCTATCTCTTGGGGAAGCGAACGATTCTCTTTCGGCGCGCATCTGTTTCTCGACCGCGCGGAGAATCACTATCTTTTTCTTGATTCGTTTTTGTATAAAATCCGCCGAAAACAGCATAACGAAGTGTGGGACGTCGGAGGCGGCGCGTTTCTCTCGTGGAACTTTACGAATCTTGCGAAACTCATCGTGAATATCGACGCGTACTACAGCGACCGGACTCTGCCGGCGACCGGATTCTCCGCGGTAGAGGGAAAACAGTACGACGTTACGGTGCGGGATAATATTATGTTTGAAGCTCCGGTTTTTCTGCGGGACGATATTTCAATGGAGGCGTCGGTAAGTCACAACTACGGCGGAATGGAGTACGCGCTGAATAATACGACTCCTTCCCGGCACGATCAGAACGGCGTTGCGCTCATCAACCGATGGGCGTGGTATATGATGAAAACAGTAACTCTGCGCGCAGGCTGGGATTTCCGGTTTATTTTTATGGATTCGACTGGAACCGGGACGCGTTCTCGTCCTGACGGCGGAGCGTATATAACCGCTGAAATCGATCTGGCGCGAACTCTGCGGATAATTCCGTCCCTGAAGCTTTCCACTGACGGCTCCGCCGCGGTGCCTGTGCCGAAGCTGGGTATCCTCTGGAATCCGTTGGATTTTATCACGGTGAAGAATAACTATTTCCGCAGTTTTAAGTTTCCTGATTTTGACGATTTATACTGGACTGGTTTGGGCTACAGCGGGAACCCTGATTTGCATCCTGAAGACGGCTGGGGCATAGACGCCGCCGCGGAACTGCGATGGCGCAGTATCGCGTCTTTGGAAGAAACGCTGTTTTTTCAGTATACGAGAGATTCGATTCACTGGCATCAGGGCTTATACGGCTGGGAGCCTCAAAACATAGGCGAGGCGGCGTTTTTCGGCTCTGACACGCGGCTTAAAGCGGATTTTCCCGTTTCATTGGGTCCGGTAAAAAAGATAAGTCCGCAAGCGTCGTATCAGTTTCTTTTGACGTATCTGTTGAGCTACGGCTATTCTTGGGAGGATGCGAAGCGGATTCCCTATCAGCCTATGCACACCTTCGGCGCGGCGGTTGACGTTTCTTGGGGTTCAGGTTCGGTTATGGTTTCGGGGCATTACGAAAGCGTCCGGTATTACACGGTTACGAACACGATAGAGCTTGTGCCGTATCTGCTTCTCAACGTCAACGTGAATCAGAATATCGGCGAGTATCTGCGGGTTTTCGCGGTATTCCGCAACCTCTTAAACCGCAGTTACGAATCCTACAACCGCTACCCTATGCCGGGATTTAACATCACCCTCGGCGTCCGTATGAGCGGCTATCCTTTCATAAAACCGAAATAAAGTTCAGAAGCGGCAGTGCATCAAAACTGCCGCTCAGAAAATTAAACTGGAATCGGCAAGCAGACGGCTATACTGCTAAAAAAGATACTGCTGAGGTCAAAAACTCTCAGCCGAAACGGGAAACATTCCGCTTGACATTTTTTTCTTACTCTTATATTATGAAAATATAGATTTCAAAGGAAGCGGGGTGTAAATCCCTCACTAGCCCGTAACTGTAATCGGGGTCCGCTTGAGCGGACGATTTCCGTAGAAACAACCACTGGCAAAATACGCCGGGAAGGTTTACAGAAATTTTTCTTTTTTTAGTCTTTTTATAAAGAAAAAAGAAACCCGTAAGTCAGGAAACTTTGGTCTATAATCTTTATTTCTAGGTTCCGAGGTTCGAGCCTAAGAAAAACCGTCTATCTGCTAACCCATATACGGCTTTTCTAGTCTGCTGATTGCAGGAGAGGAGTATGTCCATGCCTGAAACGTTCCGGCGCGGCGTATGTGGCGGCAATGTTTCGCCATTTCTGACCGTTGATTCCCTTGTTTTTCCGGTCTACCCGATAGTTTCCGCCGGTAGAGCCTCCTCCTTGCTTGCCCAGGGTTTTAGGATGCGGCGGTGGAAAGGTAGGTCCGGGTTAGCCCTCCCGGAAATCGCCGCGTCCTTTTTTATCTATAGTATGCCGACCTCTGCTCATACTCTTACGGTAAGGAGGCAATTATGACGTAATCAGATAAGCATCTCTCATCAATTCACCGGATTTTATGCGGAAGTATAGAAAAATCATCGAAGGTCATTCGATGTCAAATCAAGCTATAACCAATTCGTCCTTTTGAGGACAAAGAAGGAATGTATGAAACGACAATGGTACTTTACCAATTTAGCCGCGCTTGCCTTGGTCGGGCTTGCGCTTGTATTTACCGGTTGCCCCGATTCGTCTCCGGATGACGACCCGCCCCCGGCGGGACTCTCCGCGCCTGCGGATGTTGCCGTAACCGCGGCGGATTCCCAGATCACTGTAACATGGACGGCGGTTGCCGGCGCGACTGCTTACGAGGTGTGGTTCGGCGCCACAAACGATTCGGCGCAAGCCCAGAAATTCGGCGCGGATGTTACCGAGACTACCGTAACGATCACCGGTCTTGCCAACGGCACGGAGTATTTCGTGTGGGTGAGGGCGACAAACACCGCGGGCGCAAGCGACTTCAGCCGCGCAAGCGGAACGCCTGTAGCTCTGACCGCCACGCCTGAAGCTCCGACGACGCCCACGGTAACGGCAGGAGACCGGCAACTTAGCGTAAGCTGGACCGCGGTTTCAGGCGCGACGGGGTATGAGGTGTACTGGCACACGGTGAACAATACGTCCGCCATTCCGAGCGCAACCAAGCAGGAGGTAAACAGCGGACTCACCGCAACGATTACGGGACTCGCCAACGGCACGCCGTATTTCGTGTGGGTGAAGGCGAAGAACAGCGCGGGCGCAAGCGGCTTCAGCTCCAGCGCAAGCGGAACGCCTGTAGCTCTGACCGCCACGCCTGAAGCTCCGACGACGCCCACGGTAA